>CAZHBL010000657.1:0-3187 GCA_964530105.1 uncultured Pirellulales bacterium
TGAAGATACATACCGGCAACAGGAGCAGATGCTTTCCGCCAATTGTCAAGAATCCCGGAGAGGGTCTTAAAGTGTGGTCCGAAGACCTCCTGGAATTCCTTCTCACACCCGTACTGGACCTCATTATCGCCTATGAGGGGAATGTAAGTAATTCCGTTATTGCTGAGGCGGTCGAGGATTTTCTTCGCCGTGCCGAGATTTCGATTGCCTCCGATGCCGCCCCAGGCAATATCTCCCAACACGAAAGTCAGTTCGATATCTTTACTTTTTTTATTGTCGATGATCCAGTCAACCGCAGTCTCGAACTTGGCTTTGTGATCCGGATTTCCGTCGATATGCGGATCCGCGATGATTGCAAATGAAAACGTCTCGCCATACGCCGGACGAATAGCCGGAACAACTGCGCTTAACAGCAGCAGTGTAAGGTACTTAGAAAACCACGTTTTTTTACCCGCCGTCAGGGGGATCAAGTTCTCCGGCACTTTTCTCGGACCTCATTTATACTATCGTAATACAGTTATTCAGATTGGCGATTTCTGCTGATATTAACATACCCGGCTTCGATATGCAGATAAAAATATTGAATTTTAAGATGGATTTGGTATCCTCCAGGGTAAGAAAAAGTGAATAAAATGAAAGTGCCGGCATAGAATTAACAAGGCATTATTTTCCGGCAAGTATAGCCATGAGCATTTTTCGGTTAATCGAAAGCAGGGAGTCTTATGAGCAAAGGATTATCATCACACAATCCCGAAAGCATATCGATTGTTTTATGCGGACAGGCCGGTCAGGGTATTCAGACGGTCGAGCACCTTCTGACGCGAATCTTCAAACTCGCCGGCTATAACGTATTTGCTACAAAAGAATACATGTCTCGCGTACGCGGGGGAATGAACTCCACCAGCATCAGGATAGACTCGGGGCCGGTCCGCGCCGCGGTGAGCACAATCGATATTCTTGTTCCTCTTAACAAAGGGGCCTTGCGGCACGTCGAGCGTAATATCTCCGCCCGGACGATTATCCTGGCGGACAAAGAAATGATCGGCGAGGATATTGACCAAACGAAGCACAAGTTCGTCGATGTTCCTTTTACCGGAACGGCGGCGGAAATCGGCGATAAGATTTATTCCAATGTCGTTGCCGTCGGAACTATGGCCGGCCTTTTCGGAGTCGAACTGCCGATGGCGGGCAAATACGTCGAGAAGTTTTTCTCCGCCAAGTCCGCAGATATAGTGCAAAAAAACCTCGCCGCGTTGAAAAAGGGCTTCGAGTTCGGCGCCGAGCTGATCAAATCCTCTAAAATTAATTTTAATATTGTCGGCGGCGCCGGCGTCGAAGACCAGGTTCTTCTCAACGGCGCCGAAGCGGTGGCTCTTGGAGCTATCGCGGGAGGCTGTAATTTCATCGCTTCTTATCCAATGTCACCATCAACAGGTGTGTTGGCGTTTCTCGCTAAGCACGCCAAAACTTTCGATATCATCGCCGAGCAGGCCGAAGACGAAATCGCCGCGATTAACATGGGACTCGGTGCGTGGTACGCCGGAGCACGGGCGATGGTGACAACCTCCGGCGGCGGCTTTGCCCTGATGACCGAGGGCGTAAGTCTGGCCGGCATGCTGGAAAGCCCGATGGTCGTCCATCTGGCCCAGAGGCCGGGACCGGCCACCGGACTGCCCACGCGCTCCGAACAGGGCGACCTGGAACTTGCTCTTTATGCCGGACACGGCGAGTTCCCGCGAATTATTTTCGCCCCCGGAAAAATCGAAGATGCCTTCAGCCTGACGCAGAGAGCATTTAACTTGGCCGACAAATATCAGGTGCCGGTTTTTATTCTAACCGACCAGTACTTCATAGATTCCTACTACAACACGGCCGCTCCTGATTTGTCCAAGTTGAAAATCGAAAAACAAATCACCCAAACGAAAAAGGACTATCGCAGATATGAATTCACAAAGAGTGGTGTCTCGCCGAGAGGCGTGCCCGGCTTTGGAGATGGATTGGTCGTCATAGACAGCGACGAGCACGACACCGAGGGGCATATCACCGAGGACCTCGACCTTAGAATCAGGATGGTCGATAAAAGGCTAAAGAAAGGCGAGCTGCTGAAAAAAGACAACATCCCGCCGGAACTGACGGGACCGAAGAATTATAAGAACCTGATTGTGTGTTGGGGCTCGACACGTAACATCGCAGAAGAAGCCGTGCAAAAGCTCGGCAAAGACGACGTGGCATTGCTGCATTTCAAACAGGTATATCCGCTGCCGGAAGAAACCGCTGAATATCTGCAAAAAGCCGAAAAGACAATCATCGTCGAGAACAACGCCACCTCCCAATTTGCCAAACTGATAAAACTCAATACGGGAATCGACATTGACAAGAAGATTCTCAAATACAACGGCCTGAGTTTTTTCGTCGAAGAGCTGGCCGAAAAGTTAAAAGAAGCATTAAATTAGGAACGAAGCTGTGGATACTAAAGTTTTCGATATGAACGATATTGACATTGCCTGGTGCCCGGGCTGCGGCAATTTTCCCATTCTTAAAACGCTGAAGCGCGCCCTGGCCGAGCTGCAAATCAAGCCGGCGAATCTTGTGCTTGTTTCCGGGATCGGCCAGGCGGCTAAGATTCCCCATTACTTAAAGGCGAACGTCTTCAACGGTCTGCACGGCCGCGCCCTTCCGGCGGCAACGGCGATTAAAGCCGCCAACCCGGCGCTTACCGTGATCGCTGAAAGCGGCGACGGCGATATGTACGGCGAGGGCGGCAACCACTTCATCCACACTATACGCCGGAATCCGAACATCACCAATATCGTTCACAACAATATGGTCTACGGCCTGACAAAAGGCCAGGCGTCACCAACCAGCCAGAAGGGCTTTGTCACTCCCGTCCAGGTCAGTGGCGTCTTCCTCGAACCGTTCAATCCGCTGGCGGTTGCCATCGCCCTGGATGCGAGCTTCGTCGCAAGGGCCTTCGCCGGTGACATCGAGCGGACGGCGGAAATCCTGAAAAAAGCAATCGAGCATAACGGCTACGCGCTGGTCGATATATTTCAGCCGTGTGTCACGTTCAACAGGATCAATACGATTCAGTGGTTCAAGGAGCATACGTACAATCTCGATGACCACGATCCGTCGGACAGGCAGAAGGCTTTCGAGAAGGCGACCGAAACCGAAAAGCTGCCGCTCG
>CAZHBL010000658.1:0-3182 GCA_964530105.1 uncultured Pirellulales bacterium
GAAAAATCCTGCCATTGCTTTTCCGTAAGACGATAGATGTCCATCTTGAGATGCAAATGCGGAAATTTCAGTCCTCCCGGAAATGGACGCGGTTTAAGAAATTCAATACCGGCAAACTCTCTCTTTGCTGTTGGTACGAGTCGAACAGGTTCATCCGTTATGAAATGTTCTTTTGGAACCGGTCGAATTCTGTTACTTCTGATAAATTTGCTTACCAGGTCCAGGTTTGCAATCCAAAAGTCGAAACGCCCTCCGTACTTCGATATGAGCATCTCGTAGGGTCTGTCATATTGTCCGAAAGTGCCATTCATAATCAATATCTCCTTATGGCTCTATAACATGGCTATCACCGGACTGAAGGGATTCATAGCCATGGTCGGGCCATGAACACTTCTTGTTATTTTTCTTGTTGCTCTGTGTCAGGGAGCATTAATCAAAGAGGTGGAGACCTTATATTGTCCATACTACCTCCTTTTGTATGTGTTGTTGCTATTGACAATTGGGAATCCTGCCAGGTGATCGGCAAAAGCAGCCCCGATTGTCTTATTCAGCACTTGAAGAACATCAAACGCGGTTAGTATTGCGGCTTTTTCGGATGCGCATAGAAAAGGACTGACGCGGTTGTAATAACCGGAAGAGAAGTAATTGGAACAACCGCACCAGTTCATGCAATAGTCCCTTAAGCCGCAGGATAGGCATTGGGCATTAATGCTCTGACCAGGTGCTACATTGCATGATTTTCTTTCTGCCTGTAATCCTTCGTTGATGTTTCCGATGCAGTGTTTATTCCTGCCGGATCCGATAAGTCGCTCACAGGGGTATATCTTTCCGTCTGGCGCAAAGGCAAACTCACCTTTACCCATTTGGCAGCGTTCGAGTGGATCATACCCTCCGCGCAATATGACTGTTATCTTGCTGTCGATCAGGCTGATAAAGTGCGGAGTTTGTGCAAGGTAGTGGGCGATATACTGCTTAGCAACTTGGCCGTAAACCTCAGGAAGCAGGTCAGCATCTTTTTTGGTCCATAATGCCGAAAAATCAGGGCTCAAATAGATCTGCTTTATGCCAAGCGAACAGAGGTATTCCACTGTTTGAGGCAAATGCCGAAAGGTCTGAGGATGATATACAGCATTTACCGGTACGAGGGAGAAAGCTTCGATGGCATTGCGTAAGGTCTTCTCAACAATATTTGATGTTCCTTTACCGTTCGGGAAGTATCTGAACATATCCTGGATAAATGGAGGCCCATCGCAACTAATGGTTAAGCCGATGTTGTGCTTATTCATAAAGTCGGCAATTTCATCGGAAAATATCGTGCCGTTTGTCACAACGGCAAGGTCAATATAATTGGCGTCAAAAGCCGGGTGGTTTTCTATCATTCTCGTGACAGTCTTGATCAGCTCGAATTCTAGAAGTGGCTCCCCTCCAAAAAAACCGATGTCGATCCTTTCTACTGCAGGAGTCGTCTCGAATATGAAGTCGACAATCTTCTTTGCCACAACAAGAGACATCCTGGCTGTGCTCTTGCCTATGTAGCAGTATTTGCAGGACATATTGCATTGTTGCGTTATGCAGAGAGTATACTTCAATATATGCCTCCTTCTTTTATTGTAACTGCCGCAACACCGGCCGGTCGGGTCTAACAATTGGTAAGATAGAAGCTATCGAGACTGCAATATCGGTGGTGCAAGTTTTAGCCGCCTGGAGCATAAAGTAGAACGTATCCATAGCCTCCCCTGACATCTCAAGTATCTGCTTCGCTTCCATATAACCTCCCTATTATAGGGATGTTAACCTTGGTCCATCGTTCCGCTTTTGTTGAAATCTCTGCTTTGTTCCAAAGTATGTTTGACTTCGGGCGAAATCTGTAATCGTTTTTTCACAGAGCTTGGCTGCTCGTTCATTTCAGGCTGAGGATCTTCTCGTTTAGTTTGAAAATAGGAGTTTGTGAGTTAGTTTGCAAGGAAAATTTTCCAAGAGTGACAACCCTATGGCACTCCGAGTGAAAAAAGTTGCTGGAAAAAAGGCGGATCGCATTTTTTAAGCTAAAAATGCGGGTGTTGTTTTCGACAAATTTTGGCTACAGACCGGCCGTCGGGCCCGGATTTCCGTGTCATTTTTAGAAAATTTTCGATTAGCCTGATCTCTTGTCGAGAGTTTGCTACATCGCGAGAATACGGTCGATTCGTTCGGACAGGTCCGTCAGATAAGCTTTGTCCCCGCCGTGCAGCTCTGTCGTCATGAATCCATCATAACCGACTTCGTCCAGCGCCCGCCGGACCTGTTTCCAATTCACATCGCCTTCGAGCAGGTTTGTCCATTGATAACCCTTACGCTTGAAGTCTTTAAGATGGATTTTAACGATGCGTTTGCCCAGCGTGCGAATCCAGTCCTGTGAGTAGCCGAAGAGAATGACATTGCCGACGTCGAAATATGCCTTGAGCCACGGGCTGTCGAACTCATCTACGTACCGGGCGAACTCCAGCGGGCTCAGCAGGAACTTGTTCCACACATTCTCGACGGCAATGACGATGCCGAGTTGCTCGGCCATCGGCAGCAGTTTACGGATGTGCTCCTGTGAGCGCTCGTATGCATCGCCGTAACCGACGGTCTCATTTACAATTGCGGGTACGAGCAGGACCGCCTCGGCGCCGAGCGCTTTTGCGCTTCGTAGAGCCGTTTCCATGCCGGCCAGACCTTTTTCTATGACCTTGGGATCTGGATCGGAAAATGGAGCTCCCCAGCCGCCATAAACAATCGAATGAATCGGAACACCGGCTTCGCGTGCCAGTCTGCCGAGCTGCCGTGCAGCATCGAGATCCTCCATGGGAGAACCTTCGATGCCGTCGAAGCCGCACTCTTTCGCCAGCTTGAATTTATCGGCATTGGAAAGATTTTTTGGCAGCATTCCGAATTGCAGCGCTTTGCGTATTTTGGTTCCTTTTTGACCGGCTTGTGCTGTGATTGGCCGGCCCAGCAGCCCTGTTGCGACTGTAGCCGTAGCGGCGTATTTCAAAAAACTCCGGCGTTCCATTATGCTGTCTTTCATGAGTCTATCTCCAACCTGCTACATATTTCTGATGGTTATTACGTTACTTATTAGCTTGTGCCTGTATTAATCCGGCTCGGAGTAAGGCTTTCGGCAATATACCAGTTTCCCCGAAGAATCCAAATCGAAAAAC
>CAZHBL010000659.1:0-3177 GCA_964530105.1 uncultured Pirellulales bacterium
GCAAAAAAAGCAGCCCCCCATAATTGGAGCTACCTGCGCGTTTGATGCGAAAATCTACAAAAATGTAGGCGGTGTTTTTGACGTAAGTTTCGGCCGGACAGGCAATAAAAAAAAATTCAAATTTCCGATTTTTGTTTTCAACTACCATCGCTTTTGGTTGAAAATTAAGCCCATCCTTCGGGGAATATTTATCAACGAAACACCTTAGTCGAAGCCGACGAAAATAAAAAAGCTCATAGTCCTTTTGATTAGTCAAAAGGACTACGAGCATCGTAGGGGTAGATATGCGTAAATGTGCAGACGGACCCACCCATTTACTTTCCAAAATAAACTTTAGTCCGCCGTATGGCGGAATCGGTCAAAGCTGTCGGCTTTAGCCGTTATTTTCTTTAGTCGGCGGTTTAGTCCGCCGAGAAAAACCCACCGGCTTCAGCCGGTGGTAGTTCAGTTCTCAATTACTATTTTTTTGCAAAAGACGATACGTACTCACTCAATGACCATCATCAATAAAAATAATTAGATACGCCCAACGTAGCCGAACCAAACTGCTGTAATCTCAGCCAAATCAGGGGCAGTTTTGGCCTTAATGGCTTTAATAGAAACGCACTATTTTTCATGGATTGGCCGTCAGGCATAGGCAATCTCAGGCAAAATAATCTTAACAAACTAAGATTGTTGCATTTGGCTGTCAGGATTGGTATACTAATAAGGTAGATGCATAATTGTGTAACAGAACGGGCTCAAAGAGCGAATATCCGCTTTTTTACAAAAGGAGGATAACATGACTACACACAAATCAAGCGGATTCACATTGATAGAGCTTCTGGTGGTGATCGCTATTATCGCTATCCTGATGGCGATTTTGATGCCGGCATTGAATCGCGTCAGGGAGCAGGGCAAGCGTGCGGTCTGCCTTAGCAATCTCAAGCAGTTGGCCCTTGCGTGGATTATGTACGCCGATGAAAACGATGACAAGATCGTCAACGGCGCCGGCGGCGTAAACCGAAACGACTACTACACCGGAAAACCCGAGATTCCCTGGGTAGGCCAGTGCTGGGCGTCCGATTACCAGTCCGGCGGACAAATGCCGGAGAAGGAACAAATAATCCAAATTAAAAGCCCCTATGGAGCCCTCTGGCCGTATACAAAAGACGTAAAACTCTACCGGTGCCCCACCGGCGCCCGAGGAGAGATGCTGACATATGCTGTAATGGATTCCATGAACGGCTACGGCGACGGAACCAAGGAAAAGGGATTGTGGATCAAAAAAAGAATGGAGATTCGCGGCCCGGACAGAAGAGCCGTCTTCATTGACGAGGGCTGGGTAACGCCGGACAGTTTCGCTGTTTATTACATACAAGAGAACTGGTGGGACGACCCTCCAGTACGGCACGGTGACGGCACGAGCATCTCTTTCGCGGACGGACACAGCGACCACAAAAAATGGAAAGGCATCGACACGATAAAACGCGGCAGAAGTCTCGAACGCGGCCACGCCGGCGCAGGCTGGGTCCCCGACAGCTACGACGGCTATCAGGATTTGTACTGGATGCAGAGAGCAACGTGGGGAAAATTAGGTTATTCTCCAAGCCATCCGTAGGCCTGGTTATTTGTGCCGAGCGTTTTTTATTCGGCTGAGCCCGGCTGTTCCGAAGATAGTTGCATTTGACAGGCATTTTTGGTATATTCGTAATATGGAAGCTCAACGGTATTGCCGGGCAGGATTAGACGGGAAATTCCCGTTATGATTGTAGTAGGAGGATAAAACGTTATGCGCAAATCACGAGGATTCACATTGATAGAGTTGCTGGTGGTCATCGCTATTATCGCTATCCTGATGGCGATTCTGATGCCGGCGTTGAGTCGCGTCAAGGAGCAGGGCAAGCGTGTGGTCTGCCTGAACAATCTCAAGGAGTTGGCACTTGCGTGGATCATGTACGCTGACGAGAACGACGACAAGCTCGTAAACGGTGCGGCAGGTTACAGCTATCAGGATACGGCATGGGGCGATCACGGAAAAGAACAGGCATGGGTGGGCACCTGCTGGGCCTCTGATTACACATCAGGCGGGCAGTTGCCGGCCGCGCAGCAAATAGAACAGATCAAAAGCCCTAACGGAGCGCTCTGGCCGTATGTCAAGGACACAAAAGTTTACAGGTGCCCGACCGGCAGCCGGGGAGAAATGCTGACCTACGCCATCATGTTCTCTATGAACGCGGTCAACCACCCCCCGACTCAGGGAGTACGCGGCGCACATGTCAAAAGAAGGAGCGAAATTACCAACCCGGCACCGGCCTACAGACTCGTTTTCATCGACGAAGGCTGGGTGACTCCCGATGCCTTTGCCGTTTATTACGACCAGGAGACATGGTGGGACGATGCCCCCGTCCGGCACGGGGACGGAACGAACGTCTCTTTCGCGGACGGACATAGTGACTACAAAAAGTGGAAAGGCATCGAAACAATAAAGCACGGCAGAGATCTCGAGCGAGGCCACGCCGGCGCAGGATTCGTACCGACAAGCCCTGACGGATATCAGGATTTGTACTGGATGCAGAGGAGTACCTGGGGAAGATTAGGCTATACACCGACGCACTAAAGCTCGTATTGCGTACTGCGTTGTGCTTAGACACTGATGAACGCAGATTTACCCCATGAGATGAAGGCTTTGTCCCCTAAGGGACAAGCTATCTCACGGGGTGAACGCAGAGACGCTGATAAAAAACGATATTATGAAAAAAGAAAAAACTGTGTAAATCTGTGTATCCCCGTGTCAGAAGAATTTTTTTTGTTTTTAGGTCTTTGTTGTGTACAATAACTCCAAAGGCGTAAACAACAAAGATCGCAAAACTTCCTCGAATCGCCTTATTGTCTTGCCGCACCGATTTAGCCGTACATTGTGTGCAAGAACTTGCCGTTCTTGTCATGCTGAGCGAAGCGAAGCATCTGAGATTCTTCACTGCGCTATGCTCCATTCAGAATGACATTTTGAGCTTCTCACACATGCTGTATTTAGTTTTTAGTCGTTAGTTTTTGGTTTTATTATGCCTTATGACTTATGCTCTTATAACTTGTAAATGGCTTTCGAGAATGAGAATTTTAATTAGGCTGTGTTATTTAAATTGTAACCGTTCACAGAAATATTTTATAAAAAACCCAAAATGTTAAAATAGGCAA
>CAZHBL010000660.1:0-3170 GCA_964530105.1 uncultured Pirellulales bacterium
GCGCGCTTGACTGGGGGTCAAGAGGTCGCAGGTTCAAGTCCTGTCGCCCCGATTTATGGCTTTTTATGTGTACATAATTCAATCTGTCAAAGATGGAAGTCTGTACATAGGCCATACACAGGACTTACACAAGCGGCTCGAACAGCATAATGATCAAAATAGAAAGACATATACATCGAAGCGTGGTCCATGGAAGCTGCTCCACAATGAGGAGCAGCAGACTCGCAGCTTGGCTATGCAACGTGAGCGATTTCTTAAATCTCGTGCCGGTTCTCATGAGAAAAAATTGCTTGCCGGTATTTGTGATGAAAAACAGAAACAGTATGAATAGCGCGGCCCCTGGGGCAGGTCGTTGGTTCAAGTCCAGTCGCCCCGATTCAAAAATGCGGTTTTTCCAACAAAGCGCTATTTGGCTTGTCTTGTGCTTGTCTTTTTTGCCGCGAGATTTTGTAATATCGTGTGGAGACTTAACGCATGGGTATACGAAAGAGGTTTAATGAAGTCTTTGGGTTGGAAGATAGGATTGAGGAGGAAAAGGAGCGATTTGTAAATAGAGTCAATCAAAAAATCTTCAACGTTTTAGATACAGAACTATTGGAGCAATTCGACTATCCAGAGTTATACGAATCGGTTTGTTTTGAATTGGGTGTCAATGTTCACGATTTCCGACAAAGAGAGCTGAATCGAGATTATATTTTATTTGCACCTGCTGCGATAAAAACTATTACAGGGGATAATTTTGAGAAGACACTTATTGTACTATGTACCTTATATCGTGAAATAAAGTTGGAATACCTTGGTCGGCCAGGCCGTCAATGGTTGTCCGAGGTGGTTAATTTTATATTGTCTCGATGCACGCTTGATATCGGAGTAAGATGGAAAGATGGTTTTTTCTATCCATCTGGGGCCGAAGAATTAGATAAGCCTCTTGTTGAGGAAACTATGACTTGGTTGAAGCACTATCCAAATGAAAGCAAGAACTTCCTAACAGCCTTACAGTGCTATATGATGGGAGATTCGTTGACTGACGTTATATCGAACTGCTATTCGTCCGTAGAAGGTATGGCAAGGAATTTACTTGGAAATCAAAAAACCTTAGATAATAATAAGGATGAATTGCTGGCTAAAATAAATTTGTCAGACGGCTGGAAGTCAATATTAGCCAATTATATCAATTATGCTCACAATTACCGACATGCCTCTCCTGAAAGACACAATATAACAAAACATGAAGCCGAAGCATACCTTTACATGACAGGTTTAATTATCCGGCTTATTATTGAATCCATTTAAGCCACCCAATATCACGACGGTTATCAAAAACAAACGTCTAAAGTAAAAGGGAGACGATTATGCGAAAAGAGATTCGAGCTAAACGGTTTGTTATTGAAGATGATAACGGAGCAGTTCGTGCCATATTAGGAATGACAAAGGACGGGCCAGGGTTGGCACTTAAGGACGAGAACGGCGAGCCTCGTGCCATACTGATGGTTAACAAGGATGGGCCAGGATTATCGCTGTGGGACGATAAAGGAAAAACCCGTGCCGGATTGGCCGTGATTGAGGATGGGCCGAACCTAATGCTGTATGACGAGAACGAAAATCCTCGTGCCGAATTGTCAGTGCTCAAGGGTGGCACGAGGCTGGCACTGCATGACGAGAACGGGTCAATTCGTGTCGGGCTCTCGATGAGCAATGCTGGGCCAGTGCTGTCGCTACTTGACGAGGATGGCAATCCCCGTGCCGGGCTGTCAATAGACAAGGACGGGCCGAGGATTTCACTGCATGATGAGAACGGCAAAACCCGTGCTGGGCTGTCGGTGCTCAAGGTCGGGTCGGGGCTGGTACTGCTTGACGAAAATGGGACAGTTCGTGCCGGCCTATCGTTAGACGAGGCTGGGCCGACGCTCTCGCTGACAGACGAGAACGGCAAAGAGATTTGGTCAACTCCAGAATGAGTTGGCGTAATCCCACTCAAATCGACAATCTTAGCTGGGGGCAGGAGTGGATTATGGGTGGGATATTCGGGTTTAATTTAATAGTTGACTTGCAGCGATAAATGAAATAATTGTAATAAAATTGGCGAGCGATTGTTATGGAGAAGTCGTTCGATGAAGTGCCTATGAAAAATCTGGACGGGAATTGCTTTAATGGAAAAGCCTTCTGAGGTCATTAGAGAATTCTATTTGTTTCGCAGGCACCTCATGGATGTAATGAGAGAAGAAACAGTCAAGAGAAAGCCGACACTGGCTGAACTTTTTGGCGGCGAAATATTCAGTTTTGAGCAAGCTTTTTGGATAGATTTCGTTTCGATGGCGTTGTGTACATGGGACGATGATGCTGAAGATGAAATCAGGCTGAGCGAGATATTTAGAGTGTACTTGACTATCTATCGCGAGGAAATCGTAAAGAATATGAGTTTAGAAAATGAATTGTCTTTCTTCAAAGTTCTAAAAGAGAAATATTATACAGCAAACAGAATTTTGCATGAGGCAGATGATTCTAAAGCCGCTTGGCAATTAGGTAAATTGGCTCTCGAAGAAGAGATTAATGTTATGAAAAAAATATTAGCGGGAACGAATATTTGCTGTTTTATGGCTTCGTGTTCTCCAATGCCTCTCAGACTGGTCGAAGATGTCTAAGACAATTGAAGAATGGATGAAACCCTAATTGTAGGAGGCCATACATGGACAGTAATTTGAAAAGTCTTATATCGGTTGGGATTAAGTATGGTGACCCCTGGATTAATTCAAAGGTGAAGTAATGAATTGGCTGGATGCGACAATAGAGGCGATGGAGGTATTAGGTGGGAAAGGAAGTCTGAAAGACATTTACAAGAAGGTTCAAGAAATAGGTCATAAAAGGCTGAGTATAGAAAAATGTGATACTTGGCGATGTACAATTCGTCAGACAATTTACGACCATTCATCAGATTCAGAAAGTTTTAGAACAGGAAAGGATATTTTTTTTATCTTGGACATGGTAAATGGGGCTTGAGGCTGAGGGGATGATTTACCCCAACCCCTCAAATCGACAATCCCAGCCGGGGGTATACATTTAAAAAATACATAATCACAGCAATTGGCAAACTGCTATACAAAACATAGGCTTTTAATATAGTTTTACTGTCTAACATTATTAAAGAGTTCTAACTCATTTATACGATTAAC
>CAZHBL010000661.1:0-3169 GCA_964530105.1 uncultured Pirellulales bacterium
GCCGAAAAGCAAATATGGAATGGCAACCTCGCCCATATTGTATGAAAACAAAGTGATTATGGTTTTGGACGGGGACGGCGGTTCCTCCCGCTTGCTGGCTGTGAACTGTAATACAGGTGAAACGGCCTGGGAGCAGCCGCGGTCATTGTTCAAGGCCGGCTGGTCAACGCCCATGATTTGGCGTCATGATGGTGCCGAAGAGCTTGTCGTGCTGGGTTCCAAACGGCTGACATCCTACGATCCGTCCACCGGCGCCGAGATTTGGTGGGCCGGGAGTTTTTCGGACGAAACAGTCGGTATCCCCATAACAGGCGATGGGCTCCTGTTTGCAAGCGCCGCGGCCCTGGGCGGACGCGGAGATGATAAGTTGGATTCTGCCGGAACCTGGAAATACACCATCGAGCAGTTCGACCGGAATCAAGACAATCAAATACAGCGCGATGAAATGACGAAAGGCTTTGCTTTTATACAGCGGCCGGAGTTGCCCAATGACAATCCCGGTTATGGGCTGCCGGTCAACAACATGGATACTCTGATGAGAATCTTCGACCATGACAAGAACAGGATCATCAGTGAAGCCGAATGGATGCAAACGATGTCGGGCTTTGCCGCTATCAGCCAGCCTAACCTGGCGGCAATTCGCCCCGGAGCGACGCAGGATGCCCGTCAATCGCATGTGGCATGGGAGATTCAGCGCGGCATTCCGGAGACGCCCTCGCTGCTCTATTGCCGGGGAAAACTTTACCTCCTCCGCGACGGCGGTGTATTAACGTGTCTCGAAGCAGCAACCGGCAAAGAATTATTCCGCCAGCGAATCGGGGCAGCAGGTCAATATACCGCGTCACCAATTGCCGCGGGCGATAAGATTATCATTGCCTCCGTACGAGGCGTCATGACGGTTATTCAGGTTGACGACAAACTGCAAGTTCTTGCCAGGAATAATTTCGGTGAGAAAATTTTTGCCACACCGGCTATTGCCGAAAACAAAATATACCTGCGTACTGTAGGTCATTTATACGCATTAGGAGAGTAAAATAAGCAGAAAAAATATAACCAACGAGCCGGGTGAACATGTCTTCGTATTTATAATTAGAGGAATTGAACTGATTTTGTATTTGCAATTCCGGTAGTAATAATATAGTATAAATAAACTTGCTGACACATATATCGTATCGTAATTGACAGAAAGGGTCGTAGTCATGTCAAATGAGAATGTAAATCGTCGAAGTTTCCTGAAGAAATCAATCGCCGCTTCTGCGGGAGCGACTTTGGGATTCAAAAGTTTCGAAGAGCAGAACCTATTTGCCAAAATGGCGGAGAAATCCACCGATAACAAATCCAACTCGGCCGGCAATAAACTGCCCTTCGGCAAGATAAAGAACCTCAAAATCAGCAGGGTATTCTGCGGCGGCAATCTGATAGGCGGCTGGGCGCACAGCAGGGATTTGGTGTACGTCTCCTCGCTGGTTAAGGCCTATCATACCGACCAAAAAGTGTTCGAGACGCTGGAGATTGCGGAAGACAACGGAATCAATACGATTCTGACCAATCCAGTCTCCGACAAGGTCATCAATCGCTACTGGAATGAACGAGGCGGCAAGATTCAGTGGATATCAGATTGCGCCTCGGGCGCGACCATCCAGGAAGGCATTAAACGCTCGGTTGACAGCGGTG
The DNA here is from genome assembly GCA_964530105.1 of uncultured Pirellulales bacterium. Lineage (GTDB taxonomy): Bacteria > Planctomycetota > Phycisphaerae > Sedimentisphaerales > Anaerobacaceae > JAFGPJ01. The sequence continues at coordinate 1,675 of CAZHBL010000661.1, forward strand.
CTCACGCAGTGTACATCCAGGGCGGACTGGCCGACAGCGCAGTTAAAAAAGGCCAGGTTAATCTGCTGGGTGAGGCGCTGGATTACATTAAGCAATTTAATGTGCCGGGTGGCATCGGCGCCCACGATTTAAACACAGTAAAAGCCTGTGTCGATGCCGGCCTAAAACCGGATTTCTGGGTCAAGACGCTGCACCCGGACAACTATTGGTCGGCGACGCCGAAGGAAAACCGTAAGGAATTCGATGTCCTCAGTCCTAACAGTAACGACCGCGATAAATTTCATGACAATATGTGGTGCCGCAATCCCCAGGAGACCATCGAATACATGAACAATCTCGAAGAACCGTGGATTGCCTTCAAAGTACTGGCGGCCGGCGCGCTGCACCCGAGAGAGAGCTTCAAGTACGTTTTCGAGAGCGGCGCCGATTTCGCCTGCGTGGGAATGTTCGATTTTCAGATTATTGAAAACGCGCTAATCGCCCAGAATGTTTTCTCAAAGGAAATCACCCGCCAGCGTCCCTGGAGAGCGTAAAAAAAGCTACTACTGACCGTTAGTACACTTTCAGTAGTCCTTGAAGTTTCTCATCCACTGGGGCCAGTTTTCGGGCTTGACGCCGCCAGCTTTGGTCCATGTGCTGGAAGTATCGAAGTTTCGATGCCACTTGAACGTCCATAGTTCTTTGAGCCCAACCGTTCTGGTGGAGAAATCCACAAAGACAGCATTTGTGAATCCGTTGTGCCGGTTAAGGCAGAGCATCTTCATTGCGTTCAAGGTCCAGTCGTCCACCTGGCCTTCGATTTGCGGCGGCTCATCCGTATGGTGCGGCCGGGTATCCCACCAGTAGTCATCCAGAAACAAAGGGATATTGGCAACACCTTTGACATCGCGACTCCTCCAGTACCACTCAGCCGGTCTGCCGCCTTCCCGGCCTGGCAGAGGATCGGTAATACATATATTGATTCCGTAGCTGCCGTGCTTTTTGTAAAAATTCGTCCAGGCTCCGAATGTGTTGTCTGCTCCCTCCTCTCGAGGTTTCGTTGCCGTCGAGCAAAAGCGAAAATCCGGATTGTCCAGATAGTACGGGCGCATCACAATCATCCAGCTATCTTGAGAATATGCGCCGTCGTACCAGCCTCTATGGAAATGGCCGTTGTCGTCGTCAGTATATAGTGAAAAGTTAAGGGCCTACTGGTGCAGGTTCGATTGGCAGGCAACCGTCTTAGCCTGTTTTTTGACCCGTTGAAGCGCCGGCATCAAAATCGCCATCAGCAATGCAATGATAGAAATTACAACCAAAAGCTCGATTAATGTAGAGACTTATGGTTTGCGCATGATGCTAAATCTTACCATTCCGGTATTGGTGATCCGCCTGGCCAGCTTAATATAAAAGTATTACCGGCCGGATAAGCCGAAACACGTTCGACATGAGCATCCACAAACACCGCATTGGCGTAACCATGATTCCAGTCCTGGCTCGGAGCATCATGGAATGT
>CAZHBL010000662.1:0-3168 GCA_964530105.1 uncultured Pirellulales bacterium
CAGGCAGTATTCACTAACGTCACTACTACCGGCAATGTCAGCGGGCAGTGGACAAGCCAGGATATCGGTATCGAGAGCAACAGTCCTGAACCATTGTACGTAACAGTTTCCAACGCTGCAGGAACGCCTGCTGTAGTGGTCAACGATGACACAAATGCGGCAACTACAGACGTATGGACAGAATGGGTGATTCCACTGCAAGCCTTTGTCGATCAGGGCATAGACCTAACCAATGTCGACAAGATTGCAATTGGCCTGGGAACTAAGGGCAATATTATGATCCCAAGCGGTTCGGGTAAAATGTACTTCGACGACATCCGGCTGTACAGATCAAGAGACGCTGTTGAACCGTAAAGCCGCATTTGCTGAAATTTAATTCAGTTGTATATCAGTTTGGGGCCTATATCGACTTAATTCAATATAAGCCCCAACTATTTTATATCATTGCAATTTAGGCAATTTGTTTGCCAATAACATATCCAATTCTAATTAGAATTATTATATCATACTGCCATTGCTGCAAAACTGGAATTGAGTATTTATCCCATTTTTTATCTTAAAATAGAGAAAGAGTAAGATACAATTATTTAGCTAAAGCTAATTAATACGCGTTCATGTATAGAGATCACACAGCTTTTTCAGGATTAAAGAAAATAATTGTAGACAACTGGAGCACGGATGAGTCTTTATGTGATATCAGCCCGAAACCTTGGGGTGACGGCGTAATCGATATCCAGGGCCTGATAGTCCTTACTGAACTATTATTCGAGGAAATCCCATCGTCTGATCCTGCAGAGTAGGTATGATTTTGTTAGCTAAGGCTCAACAACATTTGAGAGTTTTGTCTCTTTTTGTCACTGGCCACCTATGAAGAGCTCAAAGTCAAACACTAAAATCACTGTGACCATAAAAATTTTATTTGAGGCATTCACGTCACCAGGCATTAACCATAGTCACTCAGTAATTTACGAATGCCATTGAATTTATTATAGGTGTCAGCTACGAAGTACTTCTGATTGGGATTACTTTAGCAGTGAGCTTTTATAATAACTATTGCGTCTCGACACTCATCTTGTCGAAGGCAGGTTTTAGTTCTGTAATGGTCGCTTCGGCATCCTTAATACGCCGCTCAATGTCTGCCAATCTAAGCATTTTGCGAATCTGATTGGAAATGTACCCTCTTGTAGTGTTCTCTAGTGGTTTGATTTTCTCGGGAGTCTCTTCAAGAATCCAATCGTCGCTTCGCTGTGTAGCCAGTGGGACACCAAGACTATTAACAATGTTCGATATCGGATTTCTTGCCCAGGCATGACGGTAATGGGTAGGTTCAGGGACAAAGGGGCTGCTCAATACGAGGATATGACGTTGGTACTTAGGTTGATTACGTTTGTCAACGGAACCGTCGGTGTACCACTGGACATCAGCCGGATAGAAACGGCGATCCCTGCCTGCAATGGCGAATCCCATCATTTTGGCCTCGCTGTCATCTTTCTTTTGAACAGAGGTGCTCATCGTCAGCCGGATCATAGCATCGTCAATTTTTACATCCTCGATTAAGGGGGGCAGCCAGTACTGATCGGCATCTCTGCCTTTAAGGACATCGTACTGGGATACCAGTGCCCATTTGGCTGCGCGCTCACCTGCCGGGATCTTGATCTGTGGGTGATACCAACTCTTGCGCAGGTCGAAAGAACTTACAAAACCGATTTCTTTATCACCGGCATCATAAAAATCTCTGAACGTCTTGTACTGCGCCTCTCTAATGAATGGACCAACATTATACATCGATTCGATAAAATTCTCCTGGGTCTGTGGCTGACCTTCAGTACATAGTGATATGATACAGAACGGCATCTGGGCATTATTGAATGCCTCCCGCCAGCTGGTGATCATTTTTCTGAAGATCTGGTAGTACATCCTCGCTCCAGCAGAACCGTCAAAGCAATTATTGTATCCCTGGTGAAAAACGGCTCCCGTAACGGAAAGCCCTTCAAGGGGCCGTATAACACTTGCGTAGCAATACCCCGGTCGGTTCTTGTCGGCTATCGGACCCGGCCGCAAGTCACTCGGGGGCTGACTGTCTGCTGGTAGTGGTTTACCCTGATCTGCCAATCTTTTTTTCCACTGCTGATAACTGGCAATGCGCTTCTGTAAGTCTGCATGAGCATCATAGCTGGCGATTTTGTCTTTCCATTCCTGGAGTTTTTCCTGAGTTTCACGGCCCTTAATCTTATGCAATACAGCTTCTGGTGTCCACGTTTCTACGGTAGTACCGCCAATCGAAGTATCGATCAATCCGATCGGTACCTGGGTAGCCATGTGTATGCGTCGCCCGAAAACATACCCGATCGCCGTGAATTCCTTGGTGGTTTCAGGCGTACAAACATCCCAGTCGCCCTTACGGAAATGCCTGCTGAACCATGAACTCCACTCGTAAAGTCGTTCAAAACTCTTGACCGAATCAAAACCCCTGCCTACGGGCATGCTTAGTAACCGGATCTGGGGGAAGTTTGCCGAAACGATTTCCAATGCACCGTCGTCGACCTTGGCGATCTCAAATTCCATATTGCTTTGGCCGCCAAGTATCCATACATCACCAATGAGTATGTTTTCCAATTTCAGCGTCTTTTCCCTGCCGTTGATCGTCATTACCTGCGGCGTGTTGTTAGCCGGCATTGCCTTAAGTGTTACCTGCCACGATCGATCGGCTTTTGCGGTAGTCTCGGCGGTCTGGCTACCGAACGAAACCTTAACTGTCTCACCAGGGGCTGCCCAACCCCAGACAGTTATGGGTTTATTCCGCTGAAGAACCATGTTTGTCTGAAAAATGTTACTGACACATAAGCCTTTCCCAATAGCTGGAACCTCGACCACATCCTCAGGAGGCATGCTCTCTTGTCTGCCCTGAGCGTGAACAATTCCCCAGGTGAATAAACTCAATAACGAACAGGATAAAATCAGACACTGATACATATTAAATTCTTTCTGTAGAACATGTAAATTAATCTGATATTTCCCATTTATACTTTTAGAAAACATAAATTGATCCTTTCGATATGAGTAAGTTTATCAATGTTATATATTATTCTATTTCCTTGCTCGCTTGAATACTATTTTTCCTTCCTATCCAAGCTGAAACATCGAGCCGTTTACTAAAGTTTCTGCTGA
>CAZHBL010000663.1:0-2440 GCA_964530105.1 uncultured Pirellulales bacterium
TCCTGACGGCATCTGCATCTGAGCCGAAATATACCTCATGTGAAGCGGCAACAGCTCCCGCATTCCAGCCAAGAACCACTGTCGGTTTTACGTCTACTGCACCATTGGCCGGATTCGGGCCGCCGACGCCACCGGCAGTAGTGAAGCTCCAGACATCGCCTCTATGCGTAGCCGGGCCTTCGAACTCGTCAACCCGCCAATAGTAGGTTTTCGCCAGTTTCAGTGTGCCGGGTTTATAATTTGCTTGCCCTGCAACCGTACCTGTTACGTCATCATTTACCTCGTCGAAATTTTCCCCGAAGTATATTGTGTGAAATTTCGCACCGAATCCCGGTGCCCAGCTAAGCTCAGTATCCAATTCTATTAATTCGGCACCATTAATCGGATCAGGATTGAAGGCCTTCTTGGGTGCAATCATAAAGCTCCAGACATCACCTTTATATGTATTAGCGCCGTCAACCTCATCGATCCGCCAGTAGTACGTAACGCCTGGTACAAGCCCATCCGGATATGGATTTCCGGGAAAGCCGACAACTAAATTTGTAATAGCCTGATTTCCTAAGAACGTATCGCCCGTACCCGCAGCTACATCATCATAATTTTCACCTAAGTATACATCATGTGTTGTTGCATAAGCACCCGGTGCCCAACTGATACTTGCCCATGTGTCCCGAACTATCGCGCCATCTGCCGGACTTGGATTTGCCGCCTTAGTTGCCACATATTCAGCGACTCGCATGACGTCTTCGACACTCGGAGGCACACCACCGGTATCATATAACCGAACAAATCCCCGGTACTTATCACCCGGAACAAAATGCTTCGCCCAGGCCGCAGCACTTCCGCTGCTAATTGTAGCCAAAGGTGTTAGATTGTCAGTAATCGCCACAGATGTCGGCCGTTGTGACTGCCACGTTGTGGTCAGCCCCCATTCAATTCCGGCTTCGGTGAAAACTACTTCTTCCATGGTATCATTAGGACCGCTGGAGGCGTTGAATCCCAGTACGCTGGTCGCTCCGGCAGCACCCCATGTTACATTGCTGCCATTCGAACTACCCTGGTAATAAAAAGGCCAGTCAGAATACCACACAACCTTGCCACCCGCATCCAGATATTTTCGAATCGTACAACTGGTATTCATGGTCTCTGCAACAGTATCCGGTACAACATCCATACAGAACACAACTACACTTAAGGCTTTGTCTTTGATATGACCATCCATCCAACTCTTGAGCTGATCGGCATCGAGAACCGTATAACCTGCAGCCTCTAAAGCATCCCGTATGGTTGTTGCACCCCCGGCCCAGGCCGGCGTATAATCATTGTCCCAGTAGAGAGCACGATCCCACTGAATTTCCTGGGCTCGAACCGTTGACAATCCCAACACCACCGCGATAAAAAAGATGGGATAAATCATTTTTTTACACATAGTAATCCTCCTTAGAAAATTTGGATAACTGGCTTTGGTTATAGGCCAAAGCAACCAATAGCATTTCTTATTTTCCCCCACATCCTTTTTCAGCAGAATGATCTATGACTCGATAATACATCCTTCCTTCCAAAGCCCAATAAGGGCTGCGAATTATCAACTGAAAAACCACAACAATCTACATAAATATCGTCTGCCAGAAGGCCGGAAATCAATAGATCATTATAATATTGTTTATAACAGATTGATCCCCTTTATGTCAATCAAAATTGCTATATTATTGGGCTATCCAAGGCCATATTATGCTTGACAAAACATCTGCCATGAAATATTGATCCTTATAAAACACAGCGCCAAATGAAAGGATTCTTCCAAATACGAACCTGCTGCTGATGCTACCCTGGATTTTATATTTGGCGGGCGGCTTTATCAATCAAAAATGGAGGCTTTTTGAGCCATGATTAGACATTATGCCGGGATATCACGCAAAATAAAGGAAAGTGGGAGAATTTCAATTCGCAAGCTATATTCAATACTTGTTATTTGCCTAATACTTACAGCCGGGGGCGAAGGCCCTATCGACGCATCTTTCGCGCAGGCTAACGGACCCGCCGGGGATGGAGAAGCTGTTTGTAAGACCATTGAGATATTTCCTCTTGTAAGTCAGCACGTTCACGGCTCTACCGTCGTCGAGCTGCCAAACGGAGACCTGCTGGCAGCATGGTTTCAAGGTTCCGGCGAAAGATGGGCGGATGACGTTGCGATCATGGGAGCCAGACTTAAGGCCGGCGAAGAAAGCTGGAGCAAGATCTTCATAATGGCGGATGTGCCCGGATTTCCGGATATCAATCCGATTCTTTTCATCGATTCGAAGTGTAAGCTCTGGCTGATGTGGTATACGGTGATAGCAAACCAGTGGGAAACTTCGCTGCCCAAATACCGTATCAGCAAAAACTATATGATGCGTGACGGGCCGCCCGAATGGTCATGGCAGGATGTTTTGCATGTCAA
>CAZHBL010000663.1:2450-3161 GCA_964530105.1 uncultured Pirellulales bacterium
CAAGCCCGGCGATCCGGCCGAACGCGGCATTCAGCCAGGAGACCGTTTCGTCAAATCGGTTGAAAGACAAATCAAGGAATATATAGAATATATTTCTAAGAGCAATAGTATCTCAGCACTGGTATCGCGCAGCTTAGCGGATAGATGGAAGGCGGAGCTGCTTGCCAAGGCGCGCGGCGAGAATATGACACGGAAAGGCCGACTCGTCGATTCCTCGGGCCAATCGACCGAACAGCAGCTTGGCTATCCGTATTTCAGACGCATGGGCTGGCAGACCAAAAACAAGGCTGTTATTGTCGATGAGAACCGCATAATCGTCCCCTTTTACTCGGACGGATTCAGCTTTTCATTAATGGCCATAACGGATGACGGCGGCAAAAACTGGCAGTTCAGCGAGCCCCTTGTGGCACCGGGAAATATCCAGCCAAGCATAGCGAAAAAAGCCGATGGGACATTGGTCGCCTACATGCGCGACAACGGCCCCCCGCCCCAGCGTCTCCACGTGAGCACGTCCGCAGATAAAGGTTTGACCTGGAGCCCGGTGAGGGATTCCGAATTGCCAAATCCCGGCTCTGGAGCCGATGTTGTTACTATGAGTAACGGTCATTGGGCTCTTGCGTATAATGATACGGAAGACGGCAGGCACAGCCTGGCGGTTTCGATTTCAACCGACGAAGGCAAAAGCTGGGAATATACCCGGCACCTTGAGCT
>CAZHBL010000664.1:0-3155 GCA_964530105.1 uncultured Pirellulales bacterium
AATAAGTATTTTCAACCTTGTGCCGCGGTCTGTCCAGCAGGGCAGGATATTAGAGTCTTACTCTAAATCTCAAAGTGCTCACGGCATGGATTTATACTTTTCCACCAAATCAACAAACAGCCAGGAATTGGAAAATAATTCTGAGGTAATCTCTGTTAGATTTATACGTCTGCTACCCTTGCTCTGGCTGCTTGGAATTGTGGTTCTTGGTGTATATGTTGGTGCAGGCAACTTTCACCTATGGTGGCTCGTTACACGTGAGCGTCCTTTGACCGATCAAAAGATTCTCGATCTGCTGGAAGACTGCAAATCGGAAATGGGCATTCGAACTATCCTCGGCGTTCTCGTAACGGACAAAGTCACAAGCCCGGCGCTTTTCGGATTCATCCGGCCCCGACTGCTTTTGCCGGCGGGAATGGTCGACGCCCTTAGCCGTGAAGAATTGCGATACGTCTTTCTGCACGAGCTGGGGCATCTCAGAAGACATGATATCTACATCGGGTGGTTCACGAGCTTGCTGCAGGTTCTGCACTGGTTTAATCCGCTGGTATGGCTGGCGTTTCACCGAATGCAGGCGGACCGAGAATTGGCATGCGATGCTTTAGTCCTGACACGCACGCGCAGCGGCGAATCCAAAGAATACGGACGTACTATTGTAAACCTATTGGAGCGTTTTTCCCGTCCCCAGCGATTGCCGGGCATGGCGGGAATTCTGGAAACCAAATCTCAATTGAAAAGGAGGATTAAAATGATTGCGAAATTCAAAAAGACCTCTCGCCCACGATGGGCCGGAGCAATGCTGCTTCTCGCAGCATTGGGCTGCATAGTCTTGACCAACGCTTATGTGGCCAAGGCCGACTTTACATTTGGCACTCCCACTAATCTTGGGCCTACCCTAAACAATGAATGGGGCGCTTACTCTCCTTGTATTTCGACAGATGGCTTAGAGTTGTATTATAGCGGATATTACGCTTCAGCCAATGAGTACGGTCAGGTAGATCTATGGGTTGTAAGGCGAGAATCAATAAATGACCAATGGGGTCATCCGGAGAATCTTGGCCCAAATGTGAATTCAGGCGTGCCTGAGCATGCACCGAGTATCACAGCGGATAGACTATTACTTTTCTTCATGCGCTATGATGAGCTCTGGCAAACTAATCGAGAGTCACCAACCGATCCGTGGGATCCGGCAGTACGTGTTGGGTCACCGATCGACATCGCGGGGGCAGTGGATGGTCCAGCAAGTGTCTCCCCTGATGGTTTATCTCTGTTCTTTCTCTCAGATCGGTCTGGTGGTGGCGACATATATGTAGCTACTCGGGAAACAAGATACGACGAGTGGAGCGAGCCAACAAAACTTGGGCTGCAAGTTAACAGTAGTGACTACCAGGAAGGTTGGATGTTGTGCATCTCAGTTGATGGCCTATCCCTTTTCTTCGGTTCTGGATTGTATGGTAAGCCGCGACCAGGAGGTTTGGGCAAATGCGACATTTGGGTCACGACTAGGAGGACAACCTCGGACGACTGGGACACACCGCTTAATCTTGGGTCACCTGTGAACAGCCCGTACGATGAATCTGGAGTGAGCATCTCAGGAGATGGTTCCACTTTATACTTCACCTCTGATCGCCCTGGTGGATTCGGAAGATCTGATATATGGCAGGTATCAATTTTGCCGGTCGTTGACCTCAACGGGGATGGGAAGGTGGACCTCAAGGATCTCCGCAAGCTCGCTCAATACTGGGGACAGGATGAACCATCCTGCGATATTGCACCACTTCCCAATGGTGACGGGATAGTGGATGAGCAGGACCTGAATCTTTTGGCTGAACATTTGATGAAAGAGCTTCAGCCGGTTGCGCATTGGAAACTGGACGAAGTCGAAGGTATCATTGCAGAAGATAGTATCGGCAACAATGACGGGACGATCCACGGCAATCCTGTCTGGCAACCTGCCGGCGGTGCCGTGGGTGGAGCGCTACAGCTTGACGGAGTTGATGATTATATCAGCACTGCTTTCGGCCTGGACCCGACAAAGGGATCTTTCAGCGCTTTTGCCTGGATCAAAGGCGGGGCGCCAGGGCAGGTGATTATATGCCAGACCGGTAGTTCTGATATGGAAACTAGATGGCTCTGGGCGGACCCATCATACGGCAGACTTATGACCTGGCTGATGCATCCCACGTATGGTCCATTAGTTTCCGAATCTATAATTACAGACGGCCAGTGGCATCACGTGGGCCTTGTGTATGACCTCGAAAGATTTAGACGGCTTCTGTATGTGGATGGTGTAGAAGTAGCAAAAGACAACAGTATTGTCGGCGGCGAACCTTCGGATGGCGGCTTATATTTCGGTGCCGACAATAGGCTCGGGCAGGGGACCTTCTTCTCCGGCCTGATCGACGATATTCGTATCTACAACGAGGTGCTAAGTGCGGAGGAAGTAGCAGACTTGGCGCGTTAGAAAATAAGTTTCAATTGGAAAGATAGTTGTAAAGAACAGCCGCTTTGCGGCTGGTATTTATCGCATTAAAGCCAACGGCATATATTAAGGCTTGCCATGAGCCTGTCGAAAGGGACGAGGTCAAACGGGTAGGGTGTGCAAACTTTTTTTGCACACGCGGTTCTGAGCGCCTATTGCAGCGTGTGCAGCTAAAAGACAAGCTGCACACCCTACATTATCTATGCCGTTGGCATAAAGCGTAAAATCCTAAAAAGATACGTAACATTTGTGTGATAGAGTTCCCAACTTTTCAATCCCCCCAAAATCAACATTTTCTGGTAATTTTTACCTTTTTCTGGTAGAATAAGGTAAGACAGCACGCGAAGACTACAACATTCGTTTAAAAAATTGAGATTTTCTGTCACAGAATTTGATATTTATCGTCTATAAGGGTGGGGAAACAGACGGTTGTTGGAGTGCGCCTTGATTTTGGCAGAAATCCGAAAGGGCTGACATGGAACAGACGACGGGACAAACAATTAAACACAACCATAAGAGCGGGGGCATTGACGAAAGCGAGTTAATGGCTCGCCTGCATAAGGGTTATGCCAGCTTAAAGCATCAGATACACAAGGTCATCGTCGGTCAGGATGATGCAATCGATTCAATGCTCTGTTGCATGCTCGCAGGGGGGCACTGCATCGTCCAGGGC
>CAZHBL010000665.1:0-3154 GCA_964530105.1 uncultured Pirellulales bacterium
TGCAAGAGAAAAATTTGATTTATGCCCACTTGGCCAACAATATCTGAATTATAATACGCTTAACTGAAAAATCCAGGAAATCCGAAGGGAAAAAAGTAATTTCAAAAACGCTTTTTTTTAGGTCGTAGCGGGGATTTAGAAAGTAAATCGCAATAAAACCATCGAAAAATGAGTAATATGAAGGAAAAATCTCTAATACTGGCTGTTGAAACATCCAGCAGAATTGGTTCTGTTGCAGTAGCTCTCGACGGAAAAATGATCGCAGAAAAAGTTTTTTCTGCTCAGTTAAAACACAGCGCCGAGATTTTTCCTGCCATTCGTGGATTGCTTGACCAATTCGACCTGAATCCCGGTCAATTCGAACATATTTATATATCCGGCGGGCCCGGCAGCTTTACCGGCCTGCGAATAGCTACAACGCTCGCGAAAATAATGCAACTTGCGCATTCAGTAAAAATTGTGACAGTCGATACTCTCGATGTGGTCGCCGCAAATGCTATCAATCTTATTCCTGAGAATACTATATCTGCTTCGAATCACAAGCTGCCGGCGATGGAGGGCGAGAGAGTTGCCGCCGTTCTCGACGCCAAGCGAGGCCAATTTTTCATCGCCGGCTATGAGCGAGACACGGACGACGAGCGGAATGCGGCGGGGCGGGAAATCTGGAAAAAAGTTCTGCCGGATTCTTTAATGACTATTTCGCAATTCCATGACAGGTTCGCCTGCGAAGACAAACCAGTCTGGCTGCTCGGCGATGGATTGCTTTATTATAAGGATAAGTTTCAGGCCGGCGGTGTTCACTTTTTTCATGAAAAGTACTGGAGCCCAAGGGCCGGCAAAGTTCTCCTCCTTGGCCGGCAAATGGCCTTAAAAGAACAATTCGCCGATGCCTTGACGCTTACCCCCAATTACCTGCGAAATCCGGATGTCATTGTAAAATCACGGTGACTCACGGATTTGTGTTAGAACTTTTTATTTTATTTCTATTGATCCTATATTAGTCTTCAATAGAACCTTGCCCTCTCCCGAGCCTATTGTCCCTTTTATAGATTTGCCGACTTTACCAACCACAGTTATTGGCTTGGCGGTCTTGACTGAGCCGATGTTTGTTGAAGCACTGACTTGTGCCGATAACTCAGGCGGAGCCGTAAAATCTATGCTGCCGACATTAGTTGTTATGTTCGCTTTGCAGGCGGCCGGAGCGGTGTCTGCGTATTTGACTTTTATAGAACCAACATTAGATTTAAGATCAAGCTCAACGACGACTGTGCGGCAGACAATGGAGCCAACATTTACTGACGCCTCTATTCGGCCTTCGATGTCTGATACCGTTACGGTTCCTACGTCGGTTGAGCAGTCCAGTTTCATGTGCCGGGGAGCAATGATTTTGAAATCAACGATAAGAGCCCGCTTCTTTAATTCAGCAGGTCTCACCGCCTTGATGGTCAGCGTGTCGTCGGAAGATTCAAATTCCATCTTCACTTCTTCGGCGAGTTTCCGGGCTTGCTCTTTTGTTTGTGCCTTAACGGTGATTTCAGCAGTAATATTACAATCTGTAACATCAGCGCCTGTGACAGTTATCGAACCTACATCCGTTTCGACATTTAGCCCGGTCATGCCGGCAATGGGTACTGATGCATGTTCGATTCTCTGGTGTTTGGCCCTGAATGAGCTGCCTATATCTTTACAGCTCGAGAAGACTATCAGCAGGCACAAAGAGGCCGAAAAGCACAAGTTTATCAGGAAACGTTTTCTCATCTTTATATCCCTTGATTACATTTCTTGTCGTTTAGATTATTATTGCTCGTTTGTAGATTAGGTGCAAGGTAGTTCTCACAAAAGTTTCATGGGCGAGGATTTTAGAAAATGTAATCTTATTATATACCTATTACTGCACCACCTGCTATCTGCTCGCCGAAAACACACAATAATAATCGGAGAGCAAATTAAAGGGGCCTATACCAATCGATTGGTATAAGCCCCGAATAAATATAAAACTGCTATAATTTCCGCAAGGGCGTTTTTACTATTCAGCAGCTTCTCTCGGCCTGTACAGGCGGATGTCATCGAAGTACATCTTGCCGGCTCCGCCCGGCGTTGTCATATTGCCCTGCGTGCCGATGCCGATTGCCATCGTGTTAACATCAGTCAGATCAATACCCTGATCGACAAAACTCTGCAGAGGAATCACCCATTCCGTCCAGGCCCTGATTTGTGTCGCCGCCGGAACATTGTGATATACTACCACCGGATCCCCGTTTTGGTTCGATAGTGACACATACAAACGCTCAGCATCGTTACTCGAAACGCCTCTGAACCAGACAATAAGCTTAGTCACGTCCTGCTCGGTCCAGTCACGCGGATAATCCAGCGTAAGTTCCGCTTCAGAATAGTACGCGTAGCCCTGCTTATTATTGTCATAAAATACCGGCATCGATTTTCCGCCGCTATGAACGATTCTTTCTTCGCAATACGAAGGAGTTGTTTCATCGCCGACGGCCGAACCGGTACTGTTACCGACAGAGTAAGGCGGTGTATCCGGCGTACCGAATCCCAATCCATCATGCCAGGCGTACCAGATTTGGTTCTCACCGGCATCGTAATCTTCAAAATCGTCCACCGAGATGAAGTCCGCTGTCGTAAAGCTCCAGAGAGGCCCTTTTGAAACATTATTCTGAATGTCAATCTCATCCACACGCCAATAATACATGCTATTCCAGTCAAGTTTGCCTGGATCATAACTTTCGGAACCAACGGCTTGTTCACCTTTGTACTCCGGCGAGTCCGTCGTGGCATTGCGCACCGCTTCTTTATCCGTACCGAAGTATAACTGGTGCGCGGCAGCACTATCTGACGGAGTCCAGGCAAGAGTTGCCGTCATATTGACATTCTCTGCAGCATTGGCCGGCGACGGATTACCTACCGCACCGGGAGTCGTAAAGCTCCATATGTCACCTTTATACGTACTTTCTGCATCGAACTCATCGACTCGCCAGTAATAAACCTTCTCCCGCTCAAGTGTGCCGGGATTATAGGTTGCAGGTATCTGTGCGGTACCATCGGCTGCGTTATCTACTTCTTCATAATTGTCACCTAAATATACCGTATGCGTTTTCGCACCGTAACCCGGTGTCCAGCTCAAAGCTGCATTCGG
>CAZHBL010000666.1:0-3151 GCA_964530105.1 uncultured Pirellulales bacterium
GATGGTTGTGACTCCTGGCTCGGGTGTTTCCTTCCAGCGCCGTCCCGGCACGGGCCAGACCAGTACTAACACGGATACCGTCTCGATAACTGCACCATACTGGGTGAAGATCGAGCGTGATATGTCCGGGAACTTTACGGCGTATAGTTCCGCCAACGGCTCGACGTGGACGATGCAGGGCACAGAGAACATCCCGATGGGTGCGAATGTCCACATCGGTTTGGCGATGACCAGCCATGACGCTGCTTTAACGTGTCAGGCCGTATTGACCAACGTCACGACTACCGGTAATGTCACCGGGCAGTGGGCGAACCAGGATATCGGTATCCTCAGCAACGATGCCGAGCCGCTGTATGTAGCTCTGTCAAATAGTACCGGAGTGCCTGCGGTGGTAATTCATGATGATCCGGCCGCGTCACAGATCGACACCTGGACCGAGTGGATTATCCCGCTTCAGGCTTTTGCCGATCAGGGCGTAGTCCTGACCAACGTTGACAGGATTGCGATCGGCCTTGGTACCCAAGGCAATATGGCCACGCCCGGCGGTTCGGGCAAGATTTACTTCGATGATATCCGACTGTATCGGCCTATAGATGCTGCTGCAGAGTAAACACGATTTTTGCCGGAAGAAAATTAGATTTTGTTTTATTACGGGGCCTATACTGATTGATTCGGTATAGGCCCCTTTATATTGATTATTCGGCGGGAGAGATTATCCTGTTGGGGAGCAGAAAACCTTGCCATTTGGGGCACACTATTGTATTGTTACGGCCAATGAAAACAAAAGTATTAAAACTTGATGCCGCAAAGATTGATGCGATGAAAATCAACGAAGCGGCGGCGATTATTGAATCGGGCGGGCTTGTAGCGTTTCCTACTGAAACTGTCTATGGAATTGCCTGCCGGGTTAAAAGTGATTCGTTAGCCAGGCTCGATAATCTCAAAGGTCGAACCACCGGCAAATACTACACTTTGCATATTGGTCAAAAGAGCGATGTCGGAAATTATGTACCCATCATCGGACTGAAGGCTCAAAAACTGATTCAAAACGCCTGGCCCGGGCCTTTGACCATTGTATTCGAATTGGATAAGGAGGACATCGATAAACAGCATAAGAATCTCGAAGGAGAAGTTTTTAAAAGCCTGTACAAAGATCATTCCATAGGTATTCGCTGTCCGGATAACACAATAGCCGCAATGTTGTTGCAGCAAACAAGCTCTCCCGTGGTTGCACCAAGCGCTAACATCACAGACAGCCCGCCCGCGGTCGATGCCGGTCAGGTTCTTGATCAGTTATCAGGTAAAATCGAATTGCTACTGGATGCAGGTCCGTGTAAATACAAGCAAAGCAGCACGGTTGTTAAAATAGGTAAAAGGGGCATGGGGATATTGAGGCCCGGAGTATATTCACAGGCGGAATTGGAAGCTTTATCGCTGATTCAGTTTTTGTTTGTTTGTACAGGCAATACCTGCCGAAGCCCAATGGCTGAGGGAATATTTCGAAAATATTTGGCAGAAAAATTACAATGCAATGTTGACGGCCTCGACAAAATGGGTTATAAAGTTAGCTCGGCTGGCATTATTGGTTCAGTTGGGTATCCTGCAACTGCTGAGGCGGTGACCGCTTGTGTCGCTTTGGGAGTAGATATAAAAGCTCATAGGAACAAGGGATTGTCCAGAGAGCTTATCGAAGCAAGTGACATTATATTCGCGATGGAGCAAATACACTGGGACAGAGTTATTATTCTTGATCCGAAGGCGGCGAATAAGTGTTTTTTATTAGCGGGTAATACGGGAATTCCTGATCCGATAGGTCATCCACAGCAGTCTTACGATGAGTGTGCGAAATTAATTGAAAGAGCCGTGCAAAAAAGGATTAGTGAGCTTGTGATATGAAAATTGCAGTTGGAAGTGACCATCGCGGCTTTGATATCAAACAGCAAATCATGGCCATAGCTACTGAGCTTGGCCATGAGTGTATCGATGTCGGCACCGACGACAACAATCCCGTTGATTACCCTGACTTAGCGTATTTAGCGGCAACGGCGGTATCCAAAAAGGAAGCCGACATAGCTATTCTAACCTGTGCAACAGGTATCGGAATGTGTATGGCCGCAAACAAAGTAAAAGGAATCAGGGCTGCCCTGTGTCATGATGAGTTGAGTGCTCAGATTTCCCGTGACCATAACGATGCGAATGTCCTGTGTTTATCAGCAGACCAGGTTGGAGTCGTACTGCTGCGAAAAATGGTAGAAGTTTGGCTTAGCACCGAATTCAGCGGCGGAAGGCACGAAAGAAGAGTAAAAAAAATAGGGGCCATCGAAGAAGGCAAGGATCCCAGAGAAATTTAGAATAGTTGGCTTATAGCGGATAAATGGTAGGGTGGGCAGGGAGGCCTGCCCTATAATTTTGATTCAATTCTAAACCAAAGTCATGCAGAAGTTACTTACCGAGCAATCACAACCTCAAGAGCGGTATCTTGCTCTGAAGATAATTCTGCAATTAATTTCTCAAATCTCCCGTTACGTCCGGGTATTCCCTGATGACATTGCTTAACTTACCCGGATCGGTTTTCAAGTTATAAAGGCAGGGACCTTTGCCGGCATTTTTCCCCTGACGTTCTGGAAGTAATGCCAGTCCGGATTATGAATTGCTCCGAATGCGTTAAAGACCGTGTAAACATTATCATGGAGCGACGGAGCTTGTCCTGTTACGAGCTTCCACGAAATGATGATATGTATCGACAATAAAGCCGGTAGTGATACCGTGCTTGCTCAGCACTTCTGTAAAAGTAATGTCATCCTTGCCGAAGGGCTGCCACTTTGCCTCGGGAAGGACACTCTTGTCGGTATGATAAACCTTTCGGCAGGGAATTGTGGGCGATCCTTCTGTGGTTACATCTGTGAAAGAATGTTGCGGCTTATGAAACAACAGCGTTAGACCTTTGCTGTGACTCGTTTAGGCTTGGTAGGGATGGCTTTTAGTGCCGCCTTGATTCTTTCTTTGCCGGCCTGGGTCTTGTGGCGTAACTTTTCTGTGGTACTGCTGCCTATAGCACGCAGTTTGTTGTATCTGTTATCGAGCAGATTATCAATCTTTGTCCGCTTCAGGTCCCGCAGCGTTTTCACGATATATTTCTCGACGTTATAGA
>CAZHBL010000667.1:0-3150 GCA_964530105.1 uncultured Pirellulales bacterium
ATTCCCGGTTCGGCGGTTGATGAAGCCTTGCGAAGATCCTTGAGAGGAGCAAGAGGCAACGCAAGAATTGGTATCATCAATTCTCTGGGTCAGCGTCGTGACAAGGGTGCCGTTCGCAATTTGAGCAGAATTTTAGGAAGACCTAATCAGGAAGCAGCGGCAGCCGCCGCCGCGGCTCTTGGGCAGATTGCCGACTCGCAGGCTGCCGAAGCGCTGGTCGAGGCGAAGAATAAGGCCGAAGGTAAGTTGCTGTCGGTGGTTTTGGATGCCTATTTAAAGTGTGCCGATCAGCTTGTCGCTGACGGCAATAAAGTTGGCGCTATGGCCATTTATAAAGAGCTTCAGAAAGAAGGCATGCCCAAGCCGATTCGTACTGCCGCGCTGACGGGTATGATTAACGCGACGAAAAAGTAAGTAAGACATGAAAACTGATTGCGTGATTTGCAGTTCATTAGCTTTTTTGCTTTTGTGCTCTTATGCTGTTTGTTTGGGTGCTTCGGGCCAGTCACAGGACGAAGCCGTAAATATCGTTCTGGGTATCCTTCGCAGCGATGACCAGGATATGCAGGCCGCTGCCATAGCGATGGTTAAGGAGATGCCGGGTACGGAGGTTACGAAAGCCCTGGCCAAAGAGTTGCCGAACCTTTCGGCGAAAAGTCAGGTGCAGCTTTTGTCCGCTTTTGGCGACCGTGGCGATGCTGCCGCCCGACCAGCGGTTGTTGCGGCTGTTAAGTCCGAAGACCAGTCCGTTCGGATCGCTGCTTTAAGAGCATTAGGACAGTTGGGCGACGATTCGAGCGTTGAGTTATTGGCGCAGACGGCGGCCGGCGCTACCGGCGCCGAGCAAAAAACCGCTCGCGACAGCTTGTATCGCCTGCGCGGACCGAACGTCGATAAAATCATTCTTACGTCAATTCCTACAGCCAATGACAAAACGAAAGTCGAGTTGATAAGCAGCGTCGGCCAGCGCAATATCACAGCAGGAGTTGCCACTTTGTTGGAAACGGCGAAGGATTCGGACCGCAAAGTGAGAATCGAATCACTTAGAGTTTTGAAGGTTGTCGCCGGGCCTGAGCATCTGCCGGCGTTGGTCGAGCTTTTGATAAAAGCCAAAAGCTCATCCGACCGCATCGAGGCCCAGAAAACAATCGCCGCCGTCGCTCACAGAATCGAGGACAAGAACCGACAGGCTGCAAGCGTTTTAACTGCGATGCCGTCGGTGAAAGAAACCGTGGCTCGATGCTCTTTGCTGAATGTGCTTGGCAGAATAGGCGATAACAGCGCTCTGCCGGTGCTGACTGCCGCGATTAAGAATGAGAACGTCGATATTCAGACCGCTGCGATTCGCGCGCTGGCGGACTGGCCGTCGCCGGAGCCGGTAGAAGAGATGCTGAAAGTAGCGGAGAATTCCGACAATAAAGTGCATCGAATTTTGGCTCTGAGAGGATTTGTACACCTGCTTGGACTTGCAAGCAACCGGCCGGAAGGTGAGACGATTGAGATGTACAAGAAGGCCATGAGCCTGGCGCCAGATGCGGGCGAGAAGAAGAAGGTGCTGTCGGGACTGGCGAGCACAAAATCTCTCGCGGCTCTGCAGATGGCTGCCGGTTATCTCGATGATAAAGCTTTATCCGTCGAGGCCGGAGCCGCTGTTGTTAATATTGCCGGCGGCATTTATGCCGATTACCCCGAACAGACAAAGAATATGTTGAATCGGATTATTACTACCACGAAAAATGAATCGCTGTCTCAGCAGGCACAGGAGTTGATTGATAAGATTGAAGGGGGTGATTCAACTCAAAGTGGAGGCGAAAAAAAGAATTAGTGATTGGCTATTATAAGTATAACGATTATGAAAGGTAAGAAAATGACTGAAAAAAAGAACAAGGACATCTCCCGGCGCCAGTTCATGGGCGGGGCTGCGGCGGTGATGGCCTTTACGATAGTGCCGAGCCACGTGCTGGCACAGCCTCCGAGCGAAAAGCTGAACATAGCCGGTGTGGGTATTGGTGGCATGGGTCAGAACAACATACGGGCGTGTGAGAGCGAGAATATTGTGGCACTGTGCGACGTCGATCAAAAGTACGCTGCTCCCGTGTTCAAAAGATATCCCAAAGCCCGCAAGTGGACGGACTTCCGCAAGATGTTTGACGAGCAAAAAGAAATCGATGCGGTTGTCGTCGCCACGCCGGACCACTTGCACACCGTGGTCGCGATGACAGCGATGCGACGCGGCAAGCACGTGTACGTGCAAAAACCACTAACCCGTACTGTGTGGGAGGCCCGCATGCTGACCGAGGCTGCGAGAAAGTACAAGGTCAAGACGCAGATGGGCAACCAGGGCCATTCCAGCGAAGAAGTCAGGCTGATCTGCGAATGGATTCAGGACGGGGCGATCGGCGACGTGCGCGAGGTGCATTGCTGGACGAACCGACCGGTATGGCCCCAGGGTATCGACCGGCCCACGGACACGCCGTCGGTACCGGACACGCTGGACTGGGATCTCTGGATCGGTCCGTCGCCGATGAGGCCGTACAATCCTGCGTATCTGCCGTTCAACTGGCGCGCGTGGATTGACTTTGGTGCCGGCGCGCTGGGCGACATGGGATGTCACGTGATGGATGCGGCGTTTTGGTCGCTGAAGCTCAAGTATCCCGTGAGCGTCCAGGCCTGCCACTCCTACGATGTGCAGAAAATGTGGACGCGCGTCAATAACAAGGAAACATACCCAAGGTCAGAGGTTGTGCACTATCACTTCCCGGCCCGCGAGGGAATGCCGCCGGTGAAGCTGCACTGGTACGATGGTGGTATTCTGCCCGAGCGGCCTGACGACCTTGAGCCGGGCCGCAAGATTCCCGAAAGTGGCACGATCTTCGTCGGCGACAAAGGTAAGCTCATGTGCGGAACGTACAGTGAGAACCCCCGCATCTTCCCCGAGAGCAAAATGCAAGCCTATAAAAGGCCGCCCAAGAAGCTGCGTCGCGTCGAGGGCGGTCCCGGCGGCCACGAGAAGGACTGGATCAGCGCGTGCAAAGGCGGACCGGCCGCCAGCTCTAATTTCGACTATTCCGGCCCGTTCACCGAGACGGTTGTGATGGGCAACCTGGCCGTCCTGAATCCCGACAAGGTACTGGAATGGGACGGTGAGAA
>CAZHBL010000668.1:0-3134 GCA_964530105.1 uncultured Pirellulales bacterium
ACGATGTCATGATTTACGACAGGTGTTTGTCTGAAGGTGAGATTCGTTATCTTGCAGGTTATAGAAACTTGGTGCTAAACCCAAGTTTTGAAGAGGATGAGGTTATCCTCGACGATCCGGACTGGTATTCATGGTGTACCTGGAATCCGGTAGAGGGTGCAGGCAGTAACGCCACCATCGTCGATACTGATTCCGTTGATGGCACAAGAAGCCTTTTGATTGAACCGGTAGGGCCTGAGAACTGGCATTTCATTGTGGTGAGTATGCCTATACCGACCGAGGTTGGCGCGAGCTATATTGCCAGCTTTTTGGCCAAGGCTGCAGAAGCACGTCCCCTTGGAGTTCAGTGGAAAGCGACGGATAACTCTGTTCAATGGGGATATACGGACTTTGACTTGACGACCGAGTGGGCTGAGTATTCACTCATTGCTGATGCTCAGAATGCCGAGACAAAGCTGGAATTCATGTGTGCCGCCTCTGAAGTTTCGTTCTTGATGGATTCTGTTTCTGTCTATAAGGTGGCTGATGCCCAACCCGAGCCGGCCTCAGAGTTCAATCTGGTTAATGGCGGCTTTGAGGACGGTGTGCTTGATCCGTGGTACATATACGACAATACCGGTGCTGGTGCTACCGCAGAAGTTGTCGCGGATGATTCGGTTGAAGGTGCCTATTCTCTGCATGTAGTGGTTCCCGAAGCTGGTGCAAATTTCTGGGACGTTGGATTAAGCCAGCCGGGATTTGTTTTTGAAGCAGGCAAGATGTATACTCTTTCAGCCTTTTTAAGGTGTAAAGAAGGTACGCTGGATATCAATTTCAAGCCGGAACACGCAGCGGATCCATGGGAGGGTTATAACGAGCAGGTCATCACTATGACCGACCAGTGGGTGGAATACAGCGTAACTACTCCTGTTTTTGCTGTAGACACGAGTCCGGGAAGCGCTACATTCCACATAGGTTTTGCAGCCGGTGAGTTCTGGATGGATGACGTAAAATTCTACGAATCCGAAGCGCCTCCACCCGTCCCGGGCGAAAATCTACTGCCCAACGGCGGCTTTGAGAGCGGTGATATAGCTCCGTTCAACATATACGACAATATCGGTGGTGCTACAACAGAAGTCGTTACGGATTGCGTGGGTGCCTCGGTTCCCGAAGGTCCGATTGAGGGAGACTATTGCCTGCACGTCACGGTTCCAGCGGTAGGAGTCAACGATTGGGACGTCGGCATGTCGGATGGAAGCTATACCTTTGAGCAGGGCAAGCAATACGTTTTCTCCGCTTCCCTCAAGTGCAATTCAGGCACATTGCAAATTCGCTTAAAGCCGGAACACGCCGGAGGTTCATACGAAGGCTATGGCGATCAGGTCTTCACCATGACCGATACATGGCAGGAATTCAGCGTAACCACTCCTGTCATTGCTGAAGAAGTGACTCCCACCAGTCCTACGTTCCACTTCGCTTTTGCACCCGGTGATTTCTGGATAGATGACGTAAAACTCGCTGAACTCGAATAGTACTGCCTGAGAAATTGATGCGAGACTGGATTATATTCTCACTTAAGTGGGAATTGAGTTAAGTGTTGTGTTAGTTCGGGGCCTATGCTTGATGATTAAGCATAGGCCCCGTTTAATTGATTACGAAGGAAAAAATACAGGATATATCCGAAAGATAATTGGGGGAATTTCGGATTTCTTTAGGTTTTTTCAGCTTTTGTTTGGACCGCACACACGCACACATAATCGTCCGAAATTTATCTTGACAAGAAGATGGCTAATAATGTATAAGTAAAACGACAGGTATTTTGGATTTTTTACGTCCCGGCAGGTGAAAGTTCTACAGGTTATTTCAGATTTTGTTTTTTCAATCAGCAGCATAAATTTGGCTTATTGAAGAAGGGAGGTGGCGAGCAAGTCGTTAAGAGTCATTCTTGGCAGATAAAGACCATCTTTGTCGAACGACAAATAGCATCCACTGTGTTAATCTTAACTTTTATGAAGGAGGATTATTATGTGTAAAAGAATAGTTTATCTGTTTTCTCTTGTTCTGATACTGAGTTCAATCAGCCAGGCTGCGGATGTCCACTGGACAGGTGCAGGCGGCAACAAACTTTGGACTAATCCGGCAAACTGGGAATTCAATAAAGTCCCTTCTATCGCCGACAATGTATTTTTAAATGCGCCGGCAGCAAAATCCGGCCCTGTTTTTCAGGATGGAATGGATGAGAAAATTGTCGGCCTGTCCACTGAAGTGGCAGGTGAATCTACAATGACGATGACCGGCGGCACGCTTGAAATGACGGATTACATCTGGTGGGGTGATGATAAGGATAGCCATGCCATATTTACAATGAGCGGCGGAACCATAACGGTCGCTAATGAATTCGAACTCGGATGGGGCGGTGGTATGGGTACATGGAACATGACGGGTGGTACGGTAACTTGTGGAGAATTAGTAGTTCCGACGGACACTGGAGCTGCGGCGGAGTTGTTCCTTCATGGTGGCACGATTAACGTAGGCAGCGATGGTCTTGAAGTGAATCCTGTCGGTATGATAGACGTTGGTGACGGCACCCTAATCTTGGAAGGCGATCTGACCGTGCAAATTAATGATCTAATCGATGCCGGTCAGATTACAGCCTACGGCGGGGGCGGTTTGCTCGTATTGGACTATGATAACAGAAATCCCGGCAAGACAACGCTGTCGGCGAGATGGACGGGAAGGGCTTACAATCCCACTCCGGCCGACGGTGCTTTTTATGGAGATCTCTGGGT
The DNA here is from genome assembly GCA_964530105.1 of uncultured Pirellulales bacterium. Taxonomy (GTDB): domain Bacteria; phylum Planctomycetota; class Phycisphaerae; order Sedimentisphaerales; family Anaerobacaceae; genus JAFGPJ01. The sequence continues at coordinate 2,769 of CAZHBL010000668.1, forward strand.
AACGCTTGGCTGGTCGCCGGACAGTTCAGCGGCTTCGCATGATGTTTACCTCGGTGAAGATTTTGACAGCGTGGATGAAGGCACAGGAGATACGTTCCGAGTCAACCAGGGGGATTTGTTTTATATTGCCGGTTTTCCGGGATATGCTTATCCGGACGGCCTTGTCCCGGGCACAACGTACTACTGGCGGATCGATGAAGTAGAGGCCGATGGCATAACGAAACATAAGGGAGATGTCTGGAGCTTTACAGTCCCTCCAAAGACAGCATATAATCCCGATCCGGCCGACGGCGCAGAATTCGTAGATCCGAATACTTTATTAAGCTGGACAGCAGGATATGGCGGAAAACTGCACACCGTATATAT
>CAZHBL010000669.1:0-3131 GCA_964530105.1 uncultured Pirellulales bacterium
CCGTGCCGGATAGCTTCCCGAAGGAAGAAATCCAGAGTCTGCTCAACGGACTCTTCCAATTCTATTTTAGGAGTCCAGTTCAGGAGCTTGCCGGCGTTCTTTATGCTTGGTCTTCTGTGCTGAACATCCTGATAACCGGCTCCGTAATATGATCCGCTTTCAATCTCACGAAAACCTGCAAAGGGCGGAAACTTGGACCGAAGGGGATGATGATCGAACTTCTCAAGGAGCATTTCCGCCAGGTCACGTATGCTTGCCTCATTATCCGGATTGCCGATATTGATAATCCGCCCGTTGCACACGCCATTCTTGTTCTCGATTATTCTGTAAAGACACTCGATACCATCCGAGACATCGGTGAAACAACGTTTTTGTCTGCCGCCGTCGATTAGCAGAATCGGCGTACCTTCGACAAGATTGAGAATCAACTGTGTAATGGCGCGCGAGCTGCCGATCCTCGCGGAAGTCAGGCTGTCAAGTTTTGGTCCTATCCAGTTGAACGGCCTGAACAGAGTGAACTGGAGTCCCTCTTTCTGTCCGTAGGCCCAGATGACCCTGTCGAGCAATTGCTTGCAGCAGGAATATATCCATCGTTGCATCCGGATCGGTCCCAGAATCAACCTGGATTTGTCTTCATCAAATTCTTCCTCGTCACACATGCCGTACACTTCCGAGGTCGATGGGAAAATAATCCGCTTTCCATATTTGACGCAATAACGGACCACCCGCAGATTCTCTTCAAAATCCAGTTCAAATACCCCTATAGGATTGCGCGTATATTCGATCGGCGTAGCAATAGCCACCAGAGGAATAACCGTATCGCATTTTTTAACATGGTATTCGGTCCATTCGCGATGTATGGAAATGTCACCTTCTTCATAATTGAATGAAGGTCTGTTGATAAGGTCTTGGATATAATTCGATCGAATATCCATCCCGTGCACTTCATATTTGTTGCTCCGAAGCAGTCTTTCGCTCAAAGCGTTGCCGATAAAGCCGTTCACTCCGAGGATCAGGACATGCTCTTTCCTCATGGTCTCGATTCGACTGTCTGAGCTCGGTCCGAATCTCATGCCCTCGAACAAATTAAGCTCACGAGCGAGCTGAGTGCCGGTCATATAGAGGCCGTTATCTGCCTGTCCATAATCCACACGCACCGCACCCTTGCCGCATACGACAACGAGGGGGTTCGTTGACAGGATGGTGCCGGGATTCAATTTTTCTCCGGAATAAGGCTCTTCGGAAACCGCCCAAAACACACATTTCTGATTTACTATATAGCTCGAAGCGCCTGGGTAAGGCTGGGTTACGGCACGAACCAGATTCCTTATCTGCCCGGCATCGGCAGTCCAGTCGATCTCGCCGTCTTCCGGACGGCGGCCTCCGTAGTATGTTGCCTTGGAATGGTCCTGAATTTCGCGGGCAGCAGTGCCATTCTTTATTAGCGGCAAGACCTCATCGAGCATAGTTGACGCCGCCTTAGCTGCTTTTTCATGCAGTGATCTGGCTGTATCGTCGCCTGTGATTGCGATTTTCTTCTGGCATACAATGTCACCGTCATCAGGCTTGGGGGTCATGTAATGCAGCGTAACGCCTGTCTCCTTCTCGCCGTTAACAAGCACCCAGTTAATCGGGCACCGTCCTCGATATTTGGGAAGAAGCGAACCGTGCAGATTAAGACATCCCCGCGGCGGAATATCCAGGATAGGCCGTTTGATTATGTTTCTATAGTAGAATGATAAAATAATGTCCGGCTTATATTCCTCGATCTTCCTGACCCATATCGGATGATTGATGTTCTCGGGGGCAAAAACCGGGATGTTTTTCGATGCAGCTAACTCCGCTACGGAATTGAACCAGACATTTTCGCTCTGGTCGTCTTTATGTGTAAAAACGGCGGCAATCTCAAAGCCGTTTCGCAGCAGGGCATTGATACCTTCACAGCCAATGTTGTGATAAGCCAGGACTACTACTTTCATTATGCAACCTCTGAAGTTTCGATAAAATTTACAATTTATTCTTTTTCTGTTTTTCGCCCGACAACCCGGTGGACAAAGTACCGGGGTCTTGCCCTGACATCGTCATAAATACGGCCGATGTATTCTCCAAGAAGTCCCATACCGATGAACTGGGCGCCAATAAAGATAAAAAGAACGGCAAATAGCGTAAAGATGCCCTCTGCTGCCCAATCGGATCCGTAGATTAATCTCATAATTAACAAGAAGATGCCGAATCCCACTCCCGCAGCCGATATCACGCTGCCCAGTATGCTCAAAACACGCAGTGGAAACGTTGTCATGCTGGTCAGAAGATCGAACTGTAGGTTGATCAGCTTCCATAGCCCGTACTTTGAGTCTCCCTCGGTTCGCTCGGCATGGCCGACCTCGATTTCCGTCGCTTTACGGGCGAAACTGTTGGCCAGAATTGGAATAAAGGTGCTTCGTTCGTGGCACTGGAGCATTGCATCCACGACGTGCCGCCTGTAAGCCCGCAACATACAGCCGTAATCATGCATTTTCACGCCGGTAGCCTTCTGTGCTACTTTGTTGACGATGCTGGAAGCTATCCTTCGAAACAACGTGTCTTGTCTTGGCACCCGCATTGTTCCGACAACGTCAAAACCTTTCTCCATAGCACGGAGCAATTTGAAAACTTCCTCAGGCGGATTCTGCAAGTCCGCGTCGAGGGTGACGACCATATCCCCTCGGGATTCGGCGAATCCGGCCATGACGGCTGCATGCTGGCCATAGTTGCGGTTTAACAGAACTCCCAAGACCTTTCCTTCATTCTGATCGACGGCGTCGTTAATGACTTTCGATGAACCATCGGAGCTGCCGTCATCCACAAGAATGATTTCAAATGATCTTTCCATTTCATTGCAGGTTTTCAGACAACGACTAATGAGTTCTTCAAGGTTTTTCTCTTCATTAAAAACCGGAATAACAAGTGAAATCGACAGAATACCTTCCGCCTTCTCCGATATACCGCCATCCGAAGCTGGTTCGTAACCATCTTTCTTCTGCGCAACTGATCCAACAACTTCGACCGAGTATTTGCCGGACCGGGACGATTTAGAAGCCGTCCCGGGATGAACCAGGTCTACTTCCGCTCGTTTTGGATTATCCATGCTT
>CAZHBL010000670.1:0-3116 GCA_964530105.1 uncultured Pirellulales bacterium
AAACCTTATCGGCAAAAAGACTGTCTACACATTATCTCCGGGACTGAGTACTAGGCCCTCCACTCGTTTATAGCGTTTATACTCGTCCATAATCTGATGCCAGTCGAAATCGATGACACTAGTGAAGACATCTGAATTGAGCTGTGCGTATTTGATATATCGAAAATGCTCGGCTAGGGCTTTAGTGGGAAGTGCTTTGGCCTTCCGCTTGCCATTTTCATACCAGCCACACCACCAGCCTTTGACGTTCTTTCTCTTGTAGATCCATGGTTTTTTCATAATCTCCATTTTATCGTCACTTTCGCCGACCGAAGTCAGTTGTGCAATCTTGACACAGGTCGGATAGAGCCAAAACGGAGACAAGAAGAAAGATAGCGAGCCTATCTCTATCTTAAGTTCATTTATATTAATGCCTTATGAAAGGACGTGTTTATAGCACATAGTCCAACAAGACCGATCACCCTCTGGTCAGGCCAACCTACCTTATAAAATTATGAAGGACAGCAGGAGGAAAATAACAAGCGTTTGTCGCATCTGTGGCACTACCGGATATTCGCTGTCTTGCCGAGAAGTTCGTCGGCCAACGCGCCGGCGTCGTAAACCTTTCGCAGGGCCTCAATGATAGCCTGGGAATTGACCGAGACAGCGCGGGCCTGAACGTCCGTGTAGGCGAAATCGAGCACGAGCGATTGGATATTGCCGTCGAAGATGACACCTACGAATTGACCTTGGCGATTGACGACCGGACTGCCGGAGTTGCCCCCGATGATATCCGCGGTGGAGACGAAATTCAGCGGCGTATTCAGGTCTAACTGATCCTTGCGATCACGCCAGCGCTGCGTCAGATCAAATGGGGGTTTGTACTGATGCGCGGCTGCCCGCTTATACAGGCCGGCAAAAGTCGTCTGGAACGGGATCAATCGTCCATCTTCCTCGTAGCCTTTCACCGTGCCGAACGCCAGGCGTAGTGTGAACGTCGCATCCGGATACGGCGTGGCCTTTTCGAGGGCCAACCGAGCCCGTGTGATCTTCGCATGGGTCTGCTGTTTGATTTCGTCTTGGGTTTCGATGATTTTGCGAACTGCTCGCGACGGGGGGTCGATCAGTCGTGCCATATCGATCATTGGATCGCTCGCCGCTTGCATATCGGCCGGTGTTGCCGCAAAGAGCTTCCTGCGAAGCTTCACGTCTTTCAGTTTGGTGCCAGCGATCAACTCGGCCGCCCGATCTCGCGGTGACTTGCCAGCCAGTACTTTCTGCACCAGCGGGTCCGTATAGCCAAGCTGTTCGACCAGCCAGGTTAGGGAGTTGGCCAGCTTGAGCTGCTCAAAATCGTCGTAGATGGGCTCAGGTGAAAAGAGCTGAAACTCCAGTGATTCGAGGTTCGAGTCTCGAAATTCACGCAGTCGCTCGCCGTTGGGCTTGCCTTTCTCTTCGACCGCCCTAACAATTGTCCGAGCTATCCCGAACAGGATGCTGTTAAAGCCGTTAGCGCCTTCCAGCAGCCGATACTGCAGGGCGTTCTGGGTTATGATTCGCTGGGCCTCAGTGATGCTCTGCCAGGCAGGCAGGATTTCCTCGGCCTGAGGCGACTGGGCTGCAGTGGCCCGCAACTGCTCTTCTTCTGTCTGCTTTTGCTTCATAATGTTAGGATCGAGCAGGCCGTCGAACATGCCCTCACGGGCCTTGCGGCTGTTCTGTACGCCGAACAGAAGGTCCCTGGCCCGCCGGGCGTTTTCCTCGTCTTCCGCACTGTAGACCGAGAGTGCTACTTCCAGGTTATGCAGCCATTGTAAGGTGTAGGGAAACTGCTGATCGCGGAGATATTCCAGTTCAGCCATAGTCAATTGACGGCTGGTGTGACCCGGGTGGCCTGAGACGAACACCAGCTCGCCATCGCTTACCCCGGCAGTGCTCCACGTCAGGTGGTGTTCCACTTTAGCCGGCAGGCCGTTCTCGTAGGCTCGGAACAGGCAAATATCCAAGTCGTAGCGAGGGTATTCGAAATTGTCCGGATCGCCACCAAAGAAAGCCGTCTGCTGTTCGGGTGCAAACACCAAACGCACGTCGGTATATTTCTTGAAGCGGTACAGATGGTACTTGCCGCCCTGGTACAGAGTAATCACATCACTGCGCAGTCCTGTTTCTTCGAGCGATCCCTTCTCGATTTCGGCCATGATCGCGCGGCGTGCAAGGAACGCTTCCTCAGGTTTCATGTCGTCCTTGACAGCGGCGTTTACACGAGCCGTAACATCCTGAATGCTCATGAGCACGTTCAATTCCAGGTCCATGCACTGCTTCTCTTCGGTAAGTGTCCGCGCGTAGAACCCATCCCGGAGATAATTATGCTGCTCATCGCTGAACTTCTGCAGCGCGTCGGCCCCGACGTGATGGTTCGAGAGGATAAGACCGTCAGCCGATACAAACGACCCGGAGCCGCCGCTGTTGAAGCGTACTGACGACTTCTGCAAGTGCTCCAACCAAGCGTCTGTTGGCTCGAAGCCGTATTTCTCTTTCAGCAGTTGACGCGGTGGATCGTTGTAGAGCCACATGCCCTCGTGCGACATTGCAGGCATGCTGTTTACCATCACCATTACCGCCACGATCAGTAGTCGGAGCACCATCTTCATAGCAGGACCCTCTTTTGGTTAATATACGTCTTCGATTATACTTCGTGCACTGCGAAAATTCCAGTGATAACATACAAATGGTCTGTGCAAGCGTCTTGCCGGCAATTCCGCTGGAATCGCTGTTGAGCCCCACAACTTGCCGTTTTGTGGTCGGAAAGTCACCTGTCAGCACAGTCGGCGCCCCGTATACCGGTGAGAAATATGTTAGGAATGCAAGTACGATGACCACGCGTTAGGCACTATGAAATATCCAGCCAGGTTAATATTACAACCGGCGTCGTAGAGCCTTTCCTCGGAGAATCAATAACCTTCCCACACGCCGCCACGGCCATGGGCGATGTAGCGAATAGAACAATCCGGTCAAAATCTGCATGCCTGATCTTATTGAGATTCTCTTTCGTGTTCGATTTACCGGTCTCGACCTCAACGGCGACGGTTTGCCCCGGCTTTTTGGCCAGGATATCCACGGCCCCATTACCTTTTATA
>CAZHBL010000671.1:0-3114 GCA_964530105.1 uncultured Pirellulales bacterium
GCCTATTTTAACATTTTGGGTTTTTTATAAAATATTTCTGTGAACGGTTACAAAAATTGATTTATTTAACTTCTCTTGTTTTAGTGCTGAGCCTGGCCGACAAGGGATGGTCATATGCCTCAAATCCGATCCCGCCTGATGGTGCCATCCATAAGGATACTTGGGCGAGCCTTGCCTGGCGGCCGGGAGATTATGCGGTCTCATTTGATATATATGTCGGCGAGAATTATGACGATGTAAAAAACGGCATCGGGGGTACGTTCCAGGGCAACCAGAGATCGACGTTTTTTATTGTCGGCTTCCCCGGTTTTCCTTATCCGAATGGTCTTGTTCCGGGGATAACTTACTACTGGCGAATCGATGAGATCAATGATCAGCACCAGGACAGTCCGTGGGTAGGAGATGTCTGGAGTTTTATGATTCCATCCAGTACGGCATATGCCCCTGAGCCCGCTGATGGCGCCGAGTTTGTAGATCCTGATGTGACCCTTAGCTGGGAGCCCGGCTTTGGCTCGAAATTGCATACTGTGTATTTCGGCGATAGCTTAGCCGAGGTCAGTAACGCCATCGGAGGACCTCCGCAAGGAACCACAACTTATAACCCCGGTCTTCTTGAGTCAGGCAAGACCTACTACTGGCGGGTCGATGAGTATGATTCTGTTTATACGCACAAAGGCAAAGTCTGGAGCTTTACGGTTGGAGCGGGAACACCACCGATTGGAGAGCGAGGTATTATCTACGTCGATGCGGTTAACGGGAACGATAACAACAACGGATTGACACCACAAACTGCTTTCGCAACCATTCAGAAGGGTATCGATGCAGCACCCGACGGTTCAACAGTGTTGGTCGCTCCGGGAAGCTATGAAGAGAACATCATCATGAAAGAACGCGTCCACATTCGGGGATCCGGTCCCAGTGTCACGTTCATCTCCGGAGAGGGAAAGCAGTTGCGTTCAAATCTTCTTTTATGGGCCGTCATATGGGCCGCTGACCACAGTCTATTAGAAGGATTTACTATTACGGTTACCCCCCCGAATGACTCTTATAACCGCTATGCAGTGCAGGGATACACAGAGGATCGCAATGATCCGATTATAGCAAACAACGTGTTTATGGGTGGCTCGGGCAATACCTTGATTAGTTTCTGGGGCGGCTCGGCTCGGATTGTTAATAATACGTTTTTCGACAATCAGCCCCAATACAGTCTGATTTCAGTTAACAATCACCTGCGGTCCGGCATTCCTGTTGTGGCCAACAACATCTTCGCTAATAACCAGAGCCGTGATGTAGTGGGAGCTATCAATGGGGCTCAGCCCGAAGTGTCGTTCAATATGCTGTGGGATAACAGGGTTGGGGGTCAAGATTTCTCGGGCTTCATACCTGGCCTCGGAAATAAATGGGAGAATCCCCGCTTCATTGATCCAGCCTCGGGGGATCTGCGTTTATCCCCATCCTCACCAGCGATTGATGCGGGTGACAACGATGCTATTCTGCCTTTCTTGCCTGCTGACATGCCAGACAATTCACGCGTCGTCAATGGTACAATTGACATGGGTGCATATGAATATGGTGCGGCTCCCGCTTCGAACGTCTACTATGTCGATGCGGTCAACGGCAGCGACAGCAGCAATGGATTTACAATTAATACGGCTTTTGCGACCATTCAGAAGGGTATCGCCACAGCAGCCGACGGTGAAACTGTCCTGGTTTATCCGGAGTTGTATCTGGAAGAAATCAATTTCCTAGGCAAAGAGATAACAGTGCAGGGCGTCACTGTAAGCCCTGCCGGTGTGCCTGTGCTCTGGAATCCGGGCGATTTTGCAGTTTCTTTTTACTCCGGCGAAGGTCCCGGCAGTATCCTGAAAAATTTCATCATTAAAGACAGCTTCATGGCTATCTTCATTGCCGATAGTTCTCCCACTCTCAGCAATCTGACGATAGTGGGTAACAAGTACGGTATCGAAGCCTACGCCGATTCACAGCCGGACATCACTAACTGTATTCTCTGGAACAATACCGATGGTGACTTGTTCGGGTGCCGGGCAAGATATAGTTGTGTCGAACGGGGAGGCGAAGGCAACATTACGGACGACCCGCTCTTCGTTGATCCCGACCATAACGACTATCATATACGCTCGGCGCGGGGTCGATATTGGCCTCGTTTTGATATATGGGTGCTCGATAAAGTCACCAGCCCATGCGTCGACGGCGGAGATCCTCGTGCTGATATATTAAATGAGCCAATCCCCAACGGCGGTCGGATCAACATTGGCGCCTACGGAGGCACAACGGAAGCCAGCCTGTCATCGAGTGAACTACCGTATCCTTTATCCCAGAAAGCCTCGAATCCATATCCTGCCAACGGAGCCGTCGATGTTGATGGAGATGTAACATTAAACTGGACTCCCGGCTTCGATGCAGCCTTGCACATTGTTTACATCGGAATCGATCTTGACAAAGTCAGCCCACCTAATGATGACAGTGCGCTGGTCGGTCAACAAACAAGTACAAATTATGATCCTGGGACTCTTGATTATAACCAAACCTATTACTGGCGTATCGATGAAGTTGATAATCAGGGGATGGTTGTAACCGGTGAGGTCTGGTCCTTCACTACGGCTTCGTCTCCCAGACCGCCAAAGGGCAGGACTTGTTTCACTGCTGAAACCGGCGTCTGGGTGAATGACGCCCTTGTTCCAATATCGACGGTTGCTGTGGGACAAAGTATCTGCGGCTTAAACAGCCTCAACAAAATTCAGGAAGTCCAGGAGCACAATGGAATATACACATGCTACGATGTTTTACTTGAGAGCGGCAATTGTATCGGCATAGCTGAGAATCATTATTTCCTTACAGAATCCGGGCAATGGATTGCAATGCAAAACCTGAAAAAAGGAACAAGATTGAAGACAGTGAAAGGTTCAATAGAGATTATAAGTATAACCAAAAGGCCCGTACCTTATGTAGGCAATGTATATAATCTCAAGATCACAGGTTCTGACCGCTATATGGTAGGCAAAGATGCGATTATTGTACGTGATTATTAAAAGAAGTTCCTAATTTTACTGTCCAATATCATTTTCGCTCTTTAACTCTTAGCGGAGCCAATAA
>CAZHBL010000672.1:0-3107 GCA_964530105.1 uncultured Pirellulales bacterium
CCGACAGCAAAAAGGCTTACAGTAAGTCAATCGGGATCAAACATCTGGAGCGGACGGTTCTGACGGCATTGAAATGCCTCGATAAAGAGCCGGCGACGTTGACCGAGCTTTTAGAACTGTTATGTCCGAGCTGCCTTGAGCGGTTAAGCGACTATCCCTGGTATCAGGATATCGGGGATTATTCTCTTTCGATTGATACGGCTGATAAGGAAATTGCCTCGACAGTGCTGGCCGATGACCTGGCCTCGAACGGCATCGAGCTGCTCGATCTGAAAAGCTGCTGCCTGGATGTTGCATACTACAATAAAATGGTGGCTGCCGTGAAGAACAAGGCCAATGTTCTTTTCAGTGCTACGTGCAGTCTGATCAAGAGCGCTCATGACAACTTTGCAGGTGACGATTTGCAAATCGTCGTAGACCGGCAGGGCGGGCGGGTCCATTATCGCAAGAACCTGCAGCGGATGTTCGGCGATATGGAATTGAAGATTCTCCGCGAGAGCCCGGCGACCAGCAGCTATGAATTGCAGGCCGGCGGCAAAGCAATGCGCGTGCATTTTGTAGTCGGCGCCGACGGCCGATTTTTGCCGGTCTCGCTGGCGTCAATGATTAGCAAATATCTCAGGGAGCTTCTGATCGGCAGTATAAACCGTTACTTCGCCGGCTTCGGTGCCGAATTGAAACCGACGGCAGGATACTGGCAGGACGGTTTGCGTTTTATCGAGGATATAAAAACCAGTCTGCCTGGCGTTCGGTACAACAGTGACCAGTTGATTCGCTCTCGTTGATAACGATCGAGGTCTGGGGTAAAGCAATGTAATGAATTGTAGATTTCATATGTCTTTCGGCGGGCGGAAATGACATAGTGACTGGGCAATTAATGCTGCTGCAACTCTTCGGTTAGCAGGCGGATGTGACGGTTCTCTTCTTTGATGATCGTATCGATGGTTTCTTTGCTGGCCGGATCACGGGCAAAGTCCTTCAATCCGTGATAGAAGAAGATGGCCTCTTTTGACCTTCTGATCGCATCCTTGAATATTTCCTGTATGTTTTCGCTACTAAGCGGTTCTTTGAGCGAGCCCGATTTAGTGGCAAATACGGCAAGGCCCGCCATTACATGGGGATTAGATAAGACATAATTATTAGGATCGAAAGTTCCGAATTCACCGGTCTGTTCGGAAAACCTTTTTCTCCTCTGCGCGAGAATTTTTTCGTGCCTGGCTTTCCACGTAGCCAGTTTGTAGCAGGTATCGCGAATTTCCAGGTCATCGAACAACTCCGCTGTTTTAAGGTAGAACTTAGCGCCGTTATGTTCAATCTTTTCGGCTATTTGGAGAATCTCAAAGACATTGAATTTAGTCTCCATTACTCCATCTTCCCAAAAAAGCCTTATCTTTCCACAGGTAGCAGAGCGATACACTGCCAAGTCATAATATTACCAAAATACCAAATTTGTTCTGCAAGTTCAATCAAATCGGCATTGTTTTTTTAAAATTATCTGCTGTGGAAGTCCCGGTGCAATAGTCCATTATTTTTTAATCGTCCGTCACAAGCCCCGGACTTAAGTCTTTATTCGCTGATTTTCAAGACGGCGGCGGCACGAAGTTTGGAATGCTTAATCGAGCCAAGGACTTCATTGGCCTGCCCTAATGGGAATTCCTCGATTGTTGGGACTATTGGTATCCGGGCCGCCAGGGGCAGGAACTCTTCCGCATCCCGGCGGGTAACATTGGCGACGGACTTTATCTCTCTTTCGAGCCAGAGATATTCGGCATAATCGAGCGGCGGAACGGGAGTTTCTTTGCGAATGGCGTTTATAATCAATCGCCCGCCTCTTTCCAGGACACCGAGAGCGTCTCGGACACACTGGCCGACAGGAGTGAAGTCCATAATTTTATTCAGCTTTTCAGGTGGCTTCTCGCCGGATAAGCCCGTCCAAACAGCGCCGAGGCTTTTGGCCAGCTCGGCGTGCTGGGATGTTTTAGTAAAGACAAAAACAGGGCTGTTCGGGAACTTGTATTTGATTATCTGAATCACAATGTGGGCCGAAGCCCCGAAGCCGAAAAGGCCGATTTTCTGGCCGTCCGTGATATTCGCAAGCCGAAGTGTGCGATAACCGATTACACCGGCACATAAAAGCGGGGCGGCCTGTGAGTCTGAGAACCGCTCGGGGACCGGATAAGCGAAATCTTCGCCGATTACCATATATTCTGCGTAGCCGCCATCGGCGTCTTTGCCGGTCCATTGGGCGAGGGCGCAAAGATTTTCGCTGCCCCTTCGGCAAAAATCACATTCGCCGCAACTGGAAAAAAGCCATGTGATTCCCACCCGGTCGCCGATTTGATATATCGTTACGGCTTTGCCCTTGTCAACGACCTTTCCCACGATCTGATGGCCGGGAACGATAGGCGATTTTGTGGGCTTAAGCCTGCCTTCGGCTTCATCGAGGTCGGTATGGCAGGCGCCGCAAACTGAGACCTTAACGAGGATTTGCCTGTCGTTCGGCACGGGAATTGGTAAATCAGCGGATTTCAGGGGCATCTCTTCAATCGGCGATTGTACGTCCAAAATCATCGCCTTCATTGCGGTGTTTCCTTTTCAAGCTGATTTGCAAAAACTTCGTAGTTGCTCCTGCCGAAAAGACAAAAGACGACCCTTTCCAGGCCGGTTTGACCTTGAAGATACTCGATGGTTGTTTTCAGCATGATTTCGGCGCACCGCCCGATGGGAAAGCCGAAAATTCCTGTGCTGATAGCAGGGAAAGAGATGCTCTTGAGATTATTTTCATCGGCAACTTTTAGCGAGTTCAGCGTTGCGTTCTTCAGTTTTTGGTCCTCACTTCCTTCACCCATACGAGGCCCGACGGCGTGAATTACATGCCTTGCTTTTAAGTTGCCGCCGGTTGTGATAAGGGCGCCGCCGACAAATGTCCCGCCTGTTTTATTGCATTCTTCCTGGATTTTCGGTCCGCCTTTTCGCCTGATTGCTCCTGCGACTCCGCCTCCCAGAATCAGTTGGGCGTTGGCGGCATTAACGATGGCGTCAGTGTCCATTTCGGTAAGGTCGCCGTCGAGCAGTTCCAGAACGCGATTGTTTATCTTTACTTTCAT
>CAZHBL010000673.1:0-3093 GCA_964530105.1 uncultured Pirellulales bacterium
AAAAAACATATCACTGCAATGCTTACTGCAATTGATCTAACGTGTAGCGGCATAATTATCTCGTATTTACTGTTGCATATATCATATTGCATTTATCTGACGCACAATACATCACCTCGAAACTCCGACAAGTTCCCGCCCCCTTGGTTCTATCGAGTCGGTCTGCTGGATGGATATTATTTCTATCGGCTCTATTTCGGTTCCAAGCACAACTTCGTCATACGCCACGACAGACAACATCGGCACTGTTCGCGACAACATTACCGCCAGCGGCGAGCGTAACCTCGCGTCACAGAGCAATACCACCTTATCGTCACCTTTATCCATCGCCGACTTCCAGGCTTGTGCTGTTTTTCTGCTTATATCCATGGCCATCTCGGTCGGTAAAGCCAGATTGATTCCCTCTGCCTCCTGCTGCAAGGTCGAGGCCATCTGATGCTCGAGTGCAGGATCCAATGTTATGGCCATAATCTTGCCATCGTCATTCTTACACTGCTCGGTGATAGATCTGCTCAGGCGTTTACGAACCATCTCTGTCAAGACAGCGGTGTTCTTGGTTTTTGAAGCGTGTTCTCCCAACGATTCAAGAATAGCGGTTAATTCACGAATCGGGATTCCATCCTTTATGAGGTTTTTAAGCACACGCTGAAGCAATCCGATAGACACTTCCCGATCGGCTCCGATAACTTCTCCGACCAAAGACGGCTGAGTTTTACGAAGTCTGTCTATCAGAAGCTGCACATCTTCACGGGTCAATAAATCGCCGGCGTGTTTTCGCATTGTTTCGGATAAATGCGTAATAAAGACCGACTCAGGATCGATTACTGTATATCCGTTGAGTTCGGCCTTTTCCTTATTGGCTTGTGTAATCCACAAAGCCGGCAGCCCGTAAACAGGTTCGGTCGTTTCTATCCCCTCGACTTTGGTTTGAACAGTACCCGGATCCATAGCAAGAAACTTCTCGGGTTCCAATCGCCCCTTCGCTACTGGCAGCTCTGCGATTCGAATCTCATAAGCTGTCGATTCGAGATTAATATTATCGCGTAGCCGAACCAGAGGAATTATGATGCCAAGCTGCCGGGCAAACTTTCTCCGCAATGCCCCAATGCGGTCAAAAATAGTGCTGTCTTTACGAGGGTCTACCATACTGATTAATCGGACGCCGACCTGGACAGAAATCCGGTCAACATCCAGCAGCTCTTCGACCGGCTGTTTCTCGGCCTTTGCCTGGGGAGAGACACTGCGCTTTTGCTTGTGCCCCTTTTCGGATTTGGCCACGGCTCGTCCAAGCAGAGCCGAACCGGCACCCAGCAAAAGAAAAGGAATTTTGGGCAAACCCGGCACCAACGCCATCAACGCGATTATAACTCCTGCGATAATCAGCGGCTGGCTCGTTTTGAGAAACTGCCTGGAAAGATCCTGGCCGACACTGTAGCGCGACGATATCTTTGTGACCAAAAATCCCGAACTGACCGCAATGATAACTGACGGTATCTGGCTGACAAGTCCATCACCGATGGAAAGAATAGAATAAGTCCTTACGGCACCCGCAATTGGAATACCCTTCGAATATCCCATAGCTATGCCGCCGATTATATTGACCGCTGTGATGATCAGCCCGGCCTTGGCATCGCCGCGTATAAATTTGCTGGCACCATCCATCGCGCCATAGAACTCGCTTTCTTTCACGATTTTCGCTCGACGCTCATTGGCCTGAGTCTCGGTAATAGTCCCGGCGTTGAGGTCCGCATCGATGGCCATTTGTTTGCCGGGCATCGCATCAAGGGTAAAACGGGCGGATACTTCGCTGATTCGCTCGGCACCTTTCGTAATAACAATAAACTGGATCACGACAAGGATCAGGAAAATGACCAGGCCCACTACGAAACTGCCGCCGGCAACAAAGCCGCCGAAGGTCTGAATGATTTTTCCCGCATCTCCGTTTAAAAGAATCAATCTCGTCGAGGCAACATTAAGGGAAAGCCGAAACAACGTTACGAAAAGAAGCAGTGAAGGAAACGTCGACAAATCGAGTGCCTCTTTCGATGACAGGGTCACGACCAAAACAGCCAAAGCCAAAGAGATACTACAAGCCAACAACACATCCAAAATCGGCGTAGGCAAGGGGATTATCAGAGTGGCGAGGACCGTAACCAGGCCGACAACCAGGACAATATTGCTATAGGACGCCAGAGGCGTGTTGAGAGAATCCGATCCTGGCGATCCTTGCAAATTTGTTTGTCCACGTCCTATCATCAAAATTCCTTCTTAAACTCACGCCCCGCCAGCCCCGGCGGCAGAATTACTAAGGCCGAGAATCTGCTTTATCCTGATAGCAAACTGGCCATCCACCACCACTATATTTCCCGTAGCAAACTTAGTGTCCCTGAGATACAAGTCTGCCGGCTCATCAATAGATTTGTCGAGCTTTAATACCGAACCGGGTCCAAGCTGTAAAAGCCGCTTAACCGGCAATTCAGTTTGGCCAATAACAACTGTAACAGAAACGTCCATAGCCAGTAAGACATCGATACTTCCGGCACCGGTTGCGGCCTCGGTTCCAACAGCCTCGGAAAATTCTACCGATTTCGCCTGCGTTTTACCGTCTTGTTGTGACGTATCTTCCTGCTGATCTTGTTTTTCTTCTACGGCATTAGCTGTATCCGCCATATCTTTATGTCCTCCCAATCATTTAGTCTTGGCACTCGTATTCATGTTTCCGGCGTTACCTTCAAATGCCGCCGCTGTATTTGTGATTGTGACAGCGTACTTGCCGGATGATTTTGCGGGCCGGCCATAATAAACCGTCCGGCCATCTACAATCAATTCCGCCGGCTGATCGACTCTCTTATCCAGTAAAAGTATATCGCCCGCCTGAAGATTCATTATTTCTTCGAAAGTAAGTACGGCAGATGCCAGTTGGCCTGTAATGAGTACTGGCATTTCCTGCAAATGCCCGAGAATCATTTTTGAAACGTCCTCGGCAGAAAAATCGGCGGAATCCTGTTCCGCTTTTCCTGCTACAGGATCCAGTTCACGACAAAGTATCAAAAAATAAGCTTCAGAACTCTTCTCCGAGTCAGCTTTCTTAAC
>CAZHBL010000674.1:0-3086 GCA_964530105.1 uncultured Pirellulales bacterium
CTTGTCGTTCTAATCGGATTCTGGGTCGCCCGCCGGGAGAAAAAATCCGCCAGAGGCTACTTCCTGGCCGGCAACCTATTGCCCTGGTATGCCATCGGTACGTCGCTGATCGCTTCGAGCGTCTCTACAGAGCAGTTCATTGGTGAAGTTGGATTTGCGTACCGTTACGGCATCGCCGTGGCAAACTGGGAGTGGAGCGTCTTCCCGGCCATGACCGTCATGATCGTATTTTTCGTGCCATTCTACCTTCGAAAACATATCAGCACGATGCCCGAATGGCTGGAGCACCGCTTCGGACCGTCCAGTCGATTCACGTTCGGCATTATCACCATTCTGTCCTACATTCTCATCAACCTGGCCGGCGTCCTGTTCGCAGGCGGCCTGGCCCTACACACCATTTTTGGCGTCAACCTCTGGCTTGCGATCATTGTGCTGGCAGTTGTCGCCGGAGCATACACTGTTGCAGGCGGCCTGGCTTCCGTCGTCTGGACCGATCTGTTTCAGGCCATCCTGCTTTTGGGCGGGGGTCTGCTCGTATTCTTTCTCGGCCTGCACGAAGTCGGAGGATGGGAGGCGATGCGCGGCACCGGCGACCGTGCACATTTGATTCTCTCGGCCGACCACCCTGTAGTGCCCTGGACCGGCATACTCGTACTAACCGTTTCGACGCATCTTTGGTACTATGCCACAAACCAATATATCAATCAGCGGGTTCTCGGCGCCAAAAGCGAATGGGATGCCCGTGCCGGCGTCATTTTTGCCGGCTTTCTCGGAATCTTTCTGACCCTGGCCGTCTGCTTCCCCGGTGTTATCGCATACAAGCTCTTCCCGAATCTGGAGAATCCCGATCAGGCTTATCCCCAGGTCGTAAGTCGCCTGATCGGCCCGCTCGGCTTCGGAATCCGAGGCCTCGTCTTTGCCGCTCTCATCGGCGCAATCATGTCCACCATCGATTCGCTGGTCAACTCGTGTGCGACCGTTCTGACCATCGACTTCTACCAGCGATTATGGAAGCCGTCCGCTACCGACCGGGAAATGATTCGCATCGGCCGTTATACTGCTGCGGCGGTCCTGACTATAGGCGTCTTGTGGACTCCCGTTGTCGGCCGATGGGAAACACTGTTTGGTTATTTCCAGGAATGTTGGTTCTTTATGGCTGTTCCCATCGTAGTGGTGTTTGTCTCGGCCCTGCTCTGGCCTCGTTCGAATAACTTCTCTGCCACTGCCACTCTGCTGCTATGCATTCCGATGACCTTGTTGCCGGCCATTCTGAAAATGCTGCATGTCGACGTCAACTCATTTGTCCTGGCAGGTATACTCCTGGTTCCCGTTGTTGCATTCCATGTGGCGACCAGTTACATGCGGGCCGCCCCCGAGCCGGCCAGGGTAAGTCAATGGATCTGGAAGCGACACATGCTCTTTCTGCCGACCGATGAAGTCGGTTCCAACCCATGGTACAAGAGCCTCCTGCTCTGGTGGGGTCTCGTCGCCGGAGCCTATGTTGCCATCTACATCATTTTCTGGTAAACCGGTGCGGTGGCCGGCCAATACGCCTTAAATTTATCATGAAAGACGCCAATCTCTACTCGTTGCAGTTCCGGCCCTGATCTCGTAGTTAAATATGCGCCTATCCTTTGTCGAAAAGCGGGTCAAGCGAGCTGTTGTATTCGGCCTGTAATCCGTCAAGATTTATTTGGTGAACGTCGCCGCGGTGGATAATGAGGCGATAGCATAACACGAGCGGCTTCTCCCGAGACAGCGGGACCGGGTCACGGCCCGGATAGATCGGATTTTGCGCGCTACCCTTTCTTCTTAGAATCCATCGCTGGGGATATCCCGGCAAAGATTTATGACAAAGTATTGCCAGCCCACTTGTCTTGCCATGCCCGCCGAGATTGCCCGAGAAGTCCAGCCAGGGGCCGGCTTCGAGGGACAGATTTGTAGGTTCAACGGGGCCGTTTGTACCGGTGAAAGCAAGGCCGTCGGGCAGTGGTATTCGTGCCGTAAAGCCGCCGTAGCCTTTGGCGTCTTCGGAGCCGCCCAGACGCATGTTATCTTTCAATGCGAGCAGCTCAATCTGGAAATCAATCTTGCGGATGTCACCCTCCGCGCGATGAACCCGTATGGTTGTTGTCTCCTTGACAAACGGCTGCTGCTTTCCATTTGCATCGGTCAGGAGCGGGGATTTCCAGTACACACCAAGCCGCAGGGCGCGCGACTGCGAATCTATCGTCAAAATTTCGGCATCGTAAACATCCCAGAAAAAATCGTTTGCCGCCCAGGAGTCCCCAAGTTTTTTGTCGCCGAGCCATACCTGGTGCCATGCCCAGAATACGCCGCGATGGTGCAGATGGTCGGCCGGGAAATCCTCGGTCAGGATTTCGCCGTCAAGGCCGTAGAGCGGATGGATGTAATTGGCGCGCGCGTATTTTCCATCCATGGATTTGTGCTGACGCTGATAGAACATTACTTGTTCTTCGCCCTCTGCGATACTGAAGCCCTGGCCTGTTTCGGATATATTGATAGGATTCTGTGTTGCCGGGCCGGCCTGATTGGCTTTCGGGCTGCAACCTGCGAGTGCTATAATAACTGCCGAAACTGCTAATATGATTAAAATGTGATTGCTGAAATATCTCATCCTTTTATCCTTTCTGAAAATAAGAAGACAACTATTCGGCCTTCGGGTAAAGAATTGCTACGAACCGATTATTCTGCAATGCCATGACTATGGTGCTTGATGCTGCTTGCCGGGGTAGTGCGCATCGAGCCAATCGAGGTCAACGTTCGGCGGATTGAACTGCTGACCTTTGCCAAAACCCTTGGAAGCAGCTTCAGCCCGGCTCATACAGTAGATAACCGTCCGCTGGTCATCCCACTTCTTGCGTTCCGCGTGACCATCCATGAAACTGAATGTGCAGGCATTGCTGTGAAATATTCCCAGCGGGTCCCACAGACTTCCCGCGCCCGGATTGTACGACCATCCATCATGATTGTAGTTACCCGCCGAACCGTCGTATATCTCCTCGACGAAAAGCATTTTTATGGCCTGGTTTGTGAAAGTGAACAATTTCTTTGGGTCGGCAGGT
>CAZHBL010000675.1:0-3084 GCA_964530105.1 uncultured Pirellulales bacterium
TTTTACTTATTTACGTATTATACGAACCGATATTCAAAAAGGCGGGCAAATTCCAAATAAATCTCCGTGAGACGGCGACCTTTGTTCTCCGTAAGGAGTCCCAAGGACTGCCACAGAGAGCACTGAGAACACCGAGAAAAGGACAATAATAAAATTTTAGCCGCTGATGAACGGGGATTTGTAGGGTGGAGCTGTGCCCCAACATGATCGATCAGTGGGCCGAGGCCCACCCTACCACTTACAGGAGTATGATTCAACGCACTCCACCAGTTATAGACATTGTCTCCACAAGTTTCTATCGTGGATAGCGCATGACATTATTGAAATGTTATAACGCCATCGGATGAAAACAGGGGATCACCAGCTATAATGATCTGCAGTTCGTATCTTTGCAAACCCATATTTTTCAGTGCTGAGAAGGATGTCTCTTTAAACAAAAGTTTATTCAAAGCTTTGTGGAAGTCTTTGACTAATTCTGTGTCGTTCTCATTATACTTTATCACCACATCAGAGGTATCATTACTAAATCTTATTATAGGTTGAGTGAGCTTTGCTTGAAATCCTGCATCTATAAGAATTTCAGCCACTTCTTCGGCAACACGTTGGCGTGAAGAGTTGCCTTTATCAGATGTTACTGAAACTCGTATATCATAATCGTTTCGAATCTGTTGGAAATCTCTGATTATAATTTCTTTTATATCCGCAGATACAGGACGGTAAACAGTGCTTGGTTGGGTGATGTCGTAATGCACCGTTACAGGACTGTTAGGTCCTGATGTTATTATTGCAGGGGAAGAATCACCACTTGTTTCAGCTTTTGGATGTACGTTTTGATGGTCCTTACCGAATAGGTTTAGTTTCGGCAATAAGTACAAGATAAGGAATAACAAGACCATCAGAAACACAAGAAGCCAATATTTTCTACCAAACATCTTTATCCATAGGATTTTCTGAATCATCTCAGGTGGTTTAGGTTTGATGTTATCCGCAGATTCAATTTCACGTACCAATTCAACTGCCCTTGGTGATGTTCTGAAGGCCGCACATTTTTTCCCACGCATATTAGACTCAATTTTTTCTATTGCACCTAAATGGAGCATTTTTCGAACGAGAACTTCATAAGTATCACCATCTATATGCGACTTTTTAATTGCTTCCTCGCGTTTAACAAAAATCTTGTTCTTCTCGAACCACTCGGCTATTAGCTTCAAGAATTTGATTTCTTGCTCATTGAATGTCATTGCTTGGGCACCTCTCCTTCCACAATCTTTATTTCTTCCTTTGTTAAATCGTAGAGGTTGTAGACAAGGTTGTCGATTTGTTTATCGGTGGTGTCAATTTGCCGCTGGATTCGCGTTTTGTCGTCAGGGATCTTAGCGGTGGCCAGCTGCTTGTGCAAATCCAACATCCTGTCAACAAGTTTTACTATTTTGTCATGCTTAGTCTTGTCATCATGATTGTGAAAATCGATTTTCCGAATAGGAAGCTGGGATAAGACCGTCGGCTTGACCTGCGCCAAAACACGGCCCTTCTCCAAGGTTGCCAAGCGATAGATAAATACGAAAAGCTTTGAATTAAGGATACCCATTAAGTATTTTTCATCTGTTCCCTCTTTTGTGGCGAATAAATACAAACCGTCAGTTGCAAATGTTTTGCCTTCGTCGAGCGCAATGACAATTTTGTCCTGCGTTATTACTCCAATCAGTTTCTTGTTCTTTAGGAATATTTTCTCATTTCTTGGCCGGTGGAGGGAATATATCGAGTGCTTTTTCTGGGCAACCTCTTTGCATGTGATGGAATCCCTGAAGGTGTCAATGTATGCACATATATTTGCTATCCGCTTAAAATCATCATTTCGGATTGTATAGATCAACCAGAGATCAGGTTGTTGGATATTGAACCGCCTAACTTGTTTACCACCTGTAAGTACTTTTCTCAACTTAGCTCTTTCCAATGTGTAATGGTGAACAGTATTAGACGGGACAATAAAAGCCTCTTTAAGATCAGGGCTGACTCCTCGCTGGATTCCGTCCTCATCTACAAACTCTTTAAGCGGTCTGTGAGATACACTTCTTAACTTATTGAATATTTGGTATGATTCGATCTGTGACGTGATAAACAATTTTCCAGGAAGCTCCTCTATTTCAGCTTGCATGCATTGCTTGAAACTGGAGCCTTCAAATATCGCTGATTCTTTCCTTAGTTTAGACAGATGTGACAGGTCTGAAACTGCAATTCTATTTCTATGTACTATACCTCGCTGAACGACAAGGATTGAAGCTGGTCGGGTGACTTTATGAAAGACGTCTCCCATATTTAACAGGGTGTGAATTCTGAAGTTGTTCAGAAGAAATTGCCTTACTTTCAGATTATCGGATTGATATAAGATAACGTCCGGGACAATCATTGCGAGGAAACCTTGAGAGTTGAGCCGCTTGGATGACTGATAAATGAAGTACATGAACGAATCGATCATCCTAACTATGATCTCTTGATTTTTGCCTCTGTGGTGCTCTAGCTCTTGCTCAGTGAACTCTGCTCCCCACGGTGGATTTCCGATGACGGCATCGAAGCCGGGATTTTGGCGATTGAAGATTTCGGGAAATTCAGCCTGCCAGTCGAAGGCGTTGATTTGTTGCTGAAGTTCTTCTGTGACTGAGGTTGAGTCGAGGTTGTCGTAGAAGTCGGGGCCGATTAGGGAATTGCCGCACTTGATGTTATTGGCAAGGTCGGGCAGCGCCCTTTCGTGAAAGAGTCGATACTGATTATCTATGGTTTCGGAGCTTTCCCCTTCAAGGACTTTCAATAGTAACGATAGCTTTGTTACTTCGACGGCTTGCGAATCTATATCCACGCCGAAGATATTATTGAGGAGTATTCGTTTTTTCTCGGTGATGGTCAGTCCGTAATGCGGGAGTTGAGATTCTTCGCCGTACTCGGAATGACGGGAATTCGTCTCGAAGATTTTAGGGTTTTTGCCTTTCATGTGTTTTTCAGTCTCGTTTTCGGTGTAATATCTCAAGTGCCAGTCGAGCAGGTATTGATATGCGCCAATCAGAAACGAGCCTGAGCCGCAGGCGGGAT
>CAZHBL010000676.1:0-3080 GCA_964530105.1 uncultured Pirellulales bacterium
CTCTTACGCTATCAAAAGTGATGATTTAGGTGCCTAACTGCGAAAGTTGGGCTAAATACGACATACTACATGCGATATACGAGCGACGAATAGTGTTTCCCGTTTTATACAGTACGCCAGCCCGCCTCGCCTACGGCGAGTAAAAGGCGTATAAAACTGTATAATCATTATTAGGCGCAGTCAATAATCGCCGTAGTGGGGAAATAAAAAGAAGAGATATAATCATTTGGTGTACGGTTATTAAAATTAAGCTTTTTAACTCATTGACATTACCTTACTTCAATATTATCCTAAGTGCTGTTACATAAGGTTTCTTGAGACAGGCAAAACCTTATTCTCTCGATGATACAAAGGTGAAAAAAAATGTTTAAAAGTATAAAAATCAAAAATCTCAGGGCTATAACCGAACTTGAAATCAAAAATCTTGGTCAAGTGAACCTCCTTGTAGGCCAGAATAATTGCGGTAAAACTACATTACTTGAAGCTCTTTTCTTTATCATCGGGAGAACTAATTCCCAACTACCAATTAACGTAAATGTTTTCAGAGGCTTAACGTTTTTGAGCAATGAATATTGGGACACCTTTTTTAACAACATGGAGACTGACTCAAATATTGAAATCTCAGTTATCCTGCGTGAGACGGAGGAAGAACAAAAATTAGTCATACATCCAGTAATACAAAAACAGACGACAGCCAAACCGGTTTCATCAGATATTGTTTCTATTGGAATACAAAACGGTGATGCAAAACCAGCTTTTACTCCGAGTGGTCTTGAACTGATATATACCAGCTCACAAGATCCCACTGCCAAATCAATATCAAGTGTTCTTCTCAAAGGAAACGAACTAATAACTGAAGGTACTAAGGAAGGCTCTGTTCGTGGTGTTTTTGTAGGGCCGGCAACAAAGTTTGATTGGAAAAACAGATTTGCTTCAATCCAGCGAAAAAAACGTGTTGGTGAATTGATTTCTTCTCTCAAGGAGATAGAGCCGGATATATCAGATATCAGAATTAATGAAATTGGAATTTTAGAAGCTGACATTGGTCTACGTAAACTCATACCTGTCAATCTAATGGGTGGGGGAATTGCAAATTCACTATCAATCATCCTTGCTATGCTGGACTCACAAGATGGAATTGTTCTTGTAGATGAAGTTGAGGATGGTCTTCACCATTCGATACAGAAAAAAATCTGGAAAGCGGTTTTTAAGTGGGCACATGAACTTAATGTCCAAGTTTTTGCCACAACACATTCTAATGAAGGCATCAGAGCTTTTTCCAATTCTGTCGATATGCATTTATTCGGTTCCGAAGCAAAACTTTTCCGAATTGAGAGAAAAGACGAAAAATTTAGAGCGGTCGAATATACCCAGGAACTACTCAGTGAATCCCTTGAAAGCAAATGGGAGGTCAGGTAATGCCTTCTCCCAATGATGCTCTCTCCTCCATAAATTCGAAAAAGGTTATTGCTGTCGAGGGCAAGGATGAAATAAATTTCTTTAATGCTCTATTACGATACATGAATCTTACAGATTTCGATATCCTTGAGATTGGTGGCAAAGGCCAGTTTCCTAAAAAATTGCCTGCCTTACTCAAAGCGACGGGTTTTTATCTTGCAGATGGGTCTTCATCCGTTACACATCTGGCAATTATTCGGGATAGAGACGAAGACGAAGCATTTAAAAGCATTGCGACTATAGTTAAGAATGCAGGACTCAAGCCACCTACCAAACACTCAGAATTTTCGAATGGTTCCCCTAAAGTAGGTATTTTCATAATGCCGGGTGAAACAATTGACGGTACTATGCTCGAGGATTTATGTTTGAAAACTGTTGAAAACCACAAAGCGATGACCTGTGTAAATGAATATGCCTCCTGCATATCCGCCTTAGAGCCCATCCCTAAAAACATACTGAAAGCAAAAGTGCAAGTTTTCAAAGCACAGGTTTTTCTTGCTGCTCAACCAGAAATTGTTGACTCAGTCGGATTAGGTGCACAAAAGAAATACTGGGATTTTGAATCCCACGCCTTGGATGAGTTGAAAGAATTCCTTATCAAGTTAAAATAATAATTGCTAATTCCTCGCTAAATACCAAAGGACAACTATCTCACACTAAGCCCCGGCCTGTCGGGCGGCTGTTGAGCCGGTGCGTTCCGGTGAAATCTGAGCAGAAAGCCCTCGATCCATTCGACTTCGCTCAAGGCAGGTGGGAGTAAATCGGCAGGAGAGCATTTTGCGGACTTAAAACGTGATTTTTAAGTTAAAAACATCTATTTGCATATTTACAGCAAGGCATTATACGCGTTATCTGTGACCGATTCGTTTCGGGCAGTTTCCAGCGTGTAATCTTGGCGTGCGGTTATTTAGTTCTATAAAGATGCACGTCCCAAGCCTCGAAATCGTCCTTGAAAACGCCGTCCTTAACTGTGATTGTCCTGTTCTCGCCAATGACTTCTATGTTTTTCACGCCTTGGAGATTTTGCAGGGTGAATGTTGCTGTTGTTTTGTTGCCTCGCATTCCGGCGGCGAAAAGGTACGTCCCGCCATCGTGCTTTTTGGTCATCATTGCTACAGGTACGGCTTCGTTGCTTGATGAAACCTTTGCCGCATTTTCAATCGTCGGGCTGTTCAGCACTGGTGCGAGTTCAGTTATCTGCCGGTTTATCGCGGTGACCGCCGAAAGCATTTCAGGATCGCTCAAAAGCGCCGATTCATTGAATCTCGGCTGCCATTCGTGGACGAAGTAGATAAGCCCCATCGAGCCGTGAATGATAGACATCCACACCTCGCATTTGACCTGATGCGGCGTTGCTTTGGTGTCGGGATTGCTGATTCGAGTGCATTCTATGCAGTTCCAGACCACTTTTTTGCCTTCAGTCCATTTCGTGAGCCGTTCGACGCCTTTTGCTACGAACCAGAGATTCCCAGCGACTTCGGGTTTGTCATGGACGGCAGGATAGATATCGAACGAGGCAATATCGCAGCCCTTGATGTATTCGGGGTAATCTTCCGGGTGGTTGGTCCGAACGCCCCGCCCGTAATAGCCGTCCCAGGCTACGCCCTGGCCGAGATTCAGAA
>CAZHBL010000677.1:0-1808 GCA_964530105.1 uncultured Pirellulales bacterium
AAAAATGGCCGTTTTTTTTGATCCGTCCAAAAGGGGGTCACTTGCGGATGCTTTGAAATTAGCCATGCGCAGTGACCATGCTGCAATGGGCAAGGCAGCGTTTGAACAGGCACAGGCGTTCACATGGAACGACTTCGCACAGGCGCACGTTTCAGTCTACCGCCAATTAGGATGAACTTTTGGTGTGAATGATTATGCTTTCGGTAATCATACCTTGCTATAATGAGAGTAATATTATTGAGGATACTGTTTTATCAGCACGCAAGGAGCTTGATGGTTTGTGGTCAGCAGATACTGAAATAATTGCAGTTGACAATGGCTCGACCGACAACACCGTCAATCTTCTGTATAAACTCGATATCGTTGTGATTCGTGAGAGTAGACGAGGCAGATCGCAGGCGAGAAACGCCGGAATCCGTTTGGCCACGGGCGAGATTATTGCTTTTATTGACGCTGATTGTATCCCCCAGCCTGGTTGGGCCGCAGGAATCCTGGAGGGCTTTGACAACGAAGAAGTGGGTTGCGTTGCTGGAGAAATACAAATGAGTGAGCCGGTCTCAAATGTGGGGGACTTTTTTATGCGCAGCAAAAACTATCTTACTCAAAAGGGCCACCTGAATCATCATTTCATGCCTTATGCCGCCACCGGCAATGCCGCGTTTCGAAAAAGCGTAATTGATCAAGTTGGGAATTTCGACGAGAATCTAAGTTGCGGAGAAGATGCTGATTTGTGCTGGAGAATGCAACTCGAAACGCCGTATCGAATTGCCTATGCGCCGCACTCTGTTGTACTCCATCACCGCGAGGCCACCCCGTATGGATTCGTTAAACAACGCTTTTACCATGCCCAAGGTGCAGTCTTGCTATACAAGAAGTATCGGCATTTGATGTCTAGAAGTGGGTTAAGAGTTAGCTATTGGGAATACAGGGCTTTGCTGAAACGAATACTTAGCTATGCGTTTCACGATACAGGAAATCGTGCTATTACATTGACGATGGCGGCATGGAAGGCGGGATTGATCTATGCTTCGATTCGAAACAAAGTGCTTTACGTTTAGGAGGATATTCCTTGCTTGAAAAGCAATACTTCGTTTCCATGTACCACGGCATCGGACGAGACGGCGGAAGGCCGGCAGTCTTGTCGAGTGACTTTCTGCTTCAGGTTCTATTTTATCGTGTGCTGGGTATCTCTTGTGGCTCCTCTATTATCGATCGTTTTGAACGGGAGCGACGTGGGCGTAACCGCCGCGTCATCTTCACTTTTGACGATGCTTACACTAGTTTCTTAAGAAGGGCCTGGCCGCAATTGAGAGGGATGGGTTACAGGGCTATCGTTTTTGTTCCCACCAACCTTCTGGGACAAAAGCCTTCTTGGACAAAGTCGCATGATGAAGATTTCATAATGACGGAAGGCGATGTTCGCACTTTAGCTAACAATGGCGTAATTATCGGTAGTCATTCCAAAAATCATAGGAGCTTGATTTCGCTGCCAAATGGGGAATTGCAGGAGGAAGTAGTTGGGTCTAAGAAAAGGCTTGAAGACATTGTTGGCAGGGAAGTAGCTTGTTTTTCTTATCCTTTCGGTCACTATGACGCGAAAGTGAAGGATCAGGTCAGAACCGCTGGTTATAATTGGGCTTTCACATCCCGGCCGGGGTATGTATCAGTAGAGAATGATCCTCTTGAGTTACCCAGATTCGACATGTCCAAAGTAAAGTCGTTTTTGGGGTTGGCCGAAATTATTTGTTTGTCCGAAAAGGCAAAAAGAAAAGTCCGAATGTGTCGTTACCTATTCAGCAAGGTTAGAA
>CAZHBL010000677.1:1818-3061 GCA_964530105.1 uncultured Pirellulales bacterium
TTTTTTACAACCGAGGTAACGATTTGAAAATATCGCTAATCATATGCACTTATAACCGTGCCGATCAACTCGACAACCTCCTAAAGAGACTCGATTCCCTTGAGCATCCCCGCGTTCGACTTGAAAAGATCCTGGTAGACAATAACTCAACCGACAGTACCTTTTCAGTAGCTCGGCTTTATCCGGCATGGCGCTACGTTAGGGAGAGGGAGCAGGGGTTGTCTCATGCGAGAAATGCTGGCATTACCGTGGCCAGCGGAGAATGGGTAATTTTCACGGATGACGATGTCGAACCAGACATGTGTTACCTTAAATCACTGGACTATCTCGTTGGTTTCCGAGATGCAGTAGGTTTTGGGGGACGCGTTATTCCGACATGGCCAAGAGATGCGCCACGCTGGTTTACCCAAGTTGGACCATATAGGTTGCAGAGTCAGGGAACCATAGTCGGTTTTGACCTGGGACCTACCCAGAAGGCTTACGGTCTGAGTGATAATCTTCCATTCCCCGTGGGGGCCAACATGGGATTTAGTAGGGATGCAATCATGTCAGTGGGCGGATTCAACACGAAGATTGGAAGATCAGGCAAGAAGAATACCATCATGTTTGGTGAGGATACAGAGGCCTTCAACAAGGTCTGCAAATCAGGGGGGCAGATAGCCTACATTCCAGAATGCCTAGTTTATCATCCCGTAGATAACGAAAGGCTTAAAATTGTAAACTACACCCACTCAACATTTCAGATGGGGCGGTACATCGCCTTGAGTTCGGGCGGTTATGCCGGACAAAAGATTTTTGGCGGAGTGCCCAGATATCTCGTGAGATTTCTCATGACCCAATCTCTTCACGCCCTCTGGGGCTGTCTAACCATGAGACCGAGAAAGTGTATGTACCATTTCTTTAAAACGGTTTTTCATCTTGGACAACTCACCCAATATAGATCAACGGCCACGGCCTTGAAATTGTCAAAATGGTCCGAACGGATATTCTAGCCGGTTCTTGAAAAGCCATCAGAAAGTAAGGCATGTGTCGCTGAGCGAGATTTGAATAACGAACAACTAGAGACTTATACATCGCCGAAACCCTTCGACCCTAAGATTCTGAAATTTAGCAGCGCTTTCTGAACGCCTTACCAGATGCCCACCGAGATTTCCCTCATTATATGTACTCGTAATCGTTCCAAAGGGCTTAGGCTGCTTTTCCAGAGTCTCATGGGGTTAGCGGTGCCCCATGATGTGTCTTT
>CAZHBL010000678.1:0-3058 GCA_964530105.1 uncultured Pirellulales bacterium
TGTTATACGTGTGAATGACATTAAATAATTGCATGATCAGCTCGGCCTTATTCTGCACACCAGTGCGTTTGTAAATATGACCGAAGTGTGCCTTCACGGTGTTGTACCGTATCTTCAGGCGTTGGGCTGTCGTGTCACTATCCAGACCGTCAAATAGCAGTTTGAGTATCTGCATTTGCCGCCCGGTAAATACATAGCACTTCTGCACATGATCCCATTTTGCCTTGCTGATTAACATGACAACATTATGATTGGATCGGTTAAGTTTGTCACGTTTATTTACCAAAGATTTCATGAATAGAGCTTCCCACCTTTAGCCCGTTTCCTGCTTTTTACACATCCTATGCTCCGGTCGTACACAGGGCTATTCGCGCCGGCTAAGTAAAGAACTCTCACACAAGACAGCATACTTCGTGGTAATTGTTATTGATCCCGAATCGCCTTGTAAGTCTTCCACCAAGAGCGTACATATTCTATGGTCAGCGTTCTTCCAGAGCCGGCTAAAAGGCCGTCGGTGGGTTATTATCTTCGGCGGGCTTTAATTATCGTCGGAGCATGCTGATTCATTCAGATATATCGGAGCCAACGCTACCCACACCGTCGTTCGGCGTAGTCATCCGACTACGCGTCCAATATATCAGTCTATCCGATTTTTATTGTTGTCTGTTCACATGGCATTCAATGCCCAGCAGAGTTAGCAACTGTTTTATGAAAATGTTCGAAGACAACGATACATTTGCTTGATGGTGTTTGTCGTAGTCATCCGACTACGCGCCCAATACGTCAATCTGTCCAGTTTTCTGTTGCTGATGCCTGCTATGCGCAGCAGAATGATATCCCTTTTTTGAAATCGTTTGAAGGCAATGATACACTTGCCGGTGTTCGTCATAGTCATCCGACTACGTAACTGATATTTCAAACAGGCTGTTATATGTTGTCATTGTTGATCCGGTTGAAGGCGTACGAATTGCAGAAACGCTGATGGAGGTTCACATCATTTTGGTCGACTGTCAATGTGAATCCGCCGTGCTCGCTCGTTCGGACGGATATAAATAGTGTCACCAACGAACTATGCGCTGGCGATCAGATAGACCGTGACGACAATTACTGCGACGAACGCCCAGCCGACCAGGAAGCCGACTACCGATGTGCGTGATGGTATCATGAATTCGAGACTGGTGTTCGGGAATATGTTTCTCTTCTCGGGGACGACGGCATCGTCCGGCAGCGTGCAGGGTACAGCAGGCTGCTCTCCCGGCTTGATCGGGGTCCGGATCAGGGCATAGTAATTATCGAGTTTCTCCTTCGCTACCGGTTTGGTCAACAGGCTGAACACGATGCCGCTGATTAATCCGGCCGACAGATACAGAATCATCTGCCACGGCAGGTAAAGCTGGCCGTTCCACAGCATAAAATCAGGCAGGCACTGTGCGCAACCGGCGTTGAAATCCCAGAGAACATACTGGCCGAATGAGATTTTGCTGGTGAACAACATCACTGCAAAGCTGACCAGGGTCGTTGCCCATGCTCCGGCCACAGTCATCCGCCGCCAGAACAAACCGAGCCAGAAAGCAATCCCCATCATCGCCGAGACCTTCCAGAATATTTCCAGTCCCGCCACGACGCCGGGCAGCCAGAAAGCAAAAACCACGCCGCCTGAGACAACGACAACAGAAGCGATCCGACCCACAGTGACATAATGTCTCTGCGGTCTGTCAGAGGATAACGGCCTGTAAATATTCTCGGTAAAAAGCGCCGCCGACGCTATCATGAACGCATCGCACGAACTCATTACCGACGCCAGAAGCGCTGCTAAAAAGACTCCGAGTATCCCCGGCATAATTTTCGGCAGGAAATCACCGGCTACCGCCCCGAAGACCTTATCGGGCTCGACCTTCACACCCCGGCTGCCGAAATACACTATTGCGGCAAGACCTGTCAAGCACCATGGAATCGTGCAGAGGCGCTTGATGATATTTCCAAACATCCACCCGAATCTTCCTTCCATCTCCGTCTTTCCCGCGGCGCAGTTGCTCATGGTGTGTGGTTGTGTCACGATCCCGACCAGCGCATTAAAAGCAATCACCGCAATGTAGAAGAACCCGATTTCCGCCGGGGCGACCAGAGTAAGTTTTTGCGGATCGGAAATCGCACTACGAATCCCGTCCATCCATCCGACGGCGTTCATGATCAACGGCAGCAGCAGGAACGAGAAAATGATTGTCAGGATGCCCTGGATGAAATCCGTAATAATCGCCGCGGCAAGACCTCCCGCCACGCCGTATATCACGAAAACGATAGTCATTATTGCAATCGCTACGTTCGCCGACAAAAGCCCCTGCGTGCTGGCCGAAATCACCTCGCTCGAACCTCGCAGCATCAGGCCGATATTCACCGAAAGATTCAGCATCCCGATAAGCGCATACAGCACTGCAACGCTTCTGTCGTACCGCGCCTCAAAAACGTCACCGGTTGTTATCGCACGAAAGCGCCTCATCACGGGAGCGATCAGCCAATAAAATGGCGTACAGGGAAGCCAAAGCCACTGGTACCAGATCCCCGAGAGCCCGCTCGAAAAACTTTTCGATGCCACTCCCACGGCCTGGTCCGAATGTGTCCCCGCTCCGAATCCGAACATTACCATCATAGCCTTGCCGAATCGCCGGGGCATGAAAAAGTCATGGCTTTCTTTTATTTTTCTCGCGCTCCAGAAGCCAATGGCAGCCATGCCGAGCAAATACAGCGCCAGTACAAAAATATCCGCAACATGCAATCCAAACACAGGCATTCATCCTTTACAATTAATCAGTTTTGGAAAATGTAATTAGAAAAGGACAATTGAAAACTGTCAATCGAAGATTGAAAAAAACCCCGCAGCGCATCCGTTCGCTACGGGGCAATGAAAAAGCAATACCGTATTCTCGATACTCGATATTCGAATTAACCCAATTGCTAATCAGAAACATCGAGCATTACTCATTTTTCTTCACTTTCCATCAGACGGTTCGAACTGGACCCGCCCATGTCTCATCACCATTTTCAACTTTTTTTCTCCAGG
>CAZHBL010000679.1:0-3054 GCA_964530105.1 uncultured Pirellulales bacterium
TAAAAGGCCTTGAAGCCGAACGGCTTGGTACTCGCGGCGTCGATTACCTCCCAGATATCGATACCCATCCTGTCAAATACGATCTTCAGTTCATTTACCATTGCGATATTGATGCAGCGATAGATATTTTCGAGGATTTTGGCTGCCTCGGCCGCTTCGAGACTCGATACGGGAACCGTCCGGACGATTGCTGCGCCATAAAGCTCGCACGCCATCCGGCAGCATTTCTTTGTCAGGCCGCCAACGACCTTCGGGATAGTCTTGGTCGTGAAATCCTTATTGCCCGGGTCCTCTCGCTCCGGTGAATACGCCAGGTAGAAATCCCTGCCGGCTTTCAGCCCGCTTTTTTCCAGTATCGGCGCCACAAGCTCTTTTGTCGTGCCGGGATATGTCGTGCTTTCGAGAACGACCAACTGGCCGGGCCGCAGGTATTTTGCAATGGTCTCGACGCTGCCGATAATAAACTGCATATCAGGCTCACGGTTTTCCGTCAGCGGCGTCGGTACGCAGACCAGGATTGCATCGACGGTATTAAGACCAGACATATCAGCAGTAGCACGAAACCGGCCGGTCTTTACCATCTGTTTGACCTGGGAATGCGGGACGTGCTTGATAATGCTGCGCCCGGAATTGAGAATCCGGACTTTCTTCTCATCGATATCAAAGCCGACTACCTTCAGTCCCGCCGAGGCGAACTCCCTGGCCAAAGGCAGTCCTACGTAGCCAAGCCCTAATACGCCAACGACAACTTCCCTGTTTTTGACTTTATCTTTCCACTGGCTCATAAATCCTACCTCTTATTCAAATTAAAATCGTCAGTTTAGAGCTTTATGAGCAAAATGTCAAAAGAATTGGAAGATTAGAATTAAATATTGACTATTTTCCGCTTTCAATGCAAATTAGTGCTGATTGATGTTTATTGAGGGATCTCGAACAATCGAAAATCGGAACTCGAAAATCGAAAATCATTTGAACTTGCTGTTTACGTGCATCGGCAGGCGCGTCTCATTGCTCGAAAGCTTCCGCCGGGCAGCGAAACAACTGAAGATAAACGCATCGCTGCTCGGCACGGATACCACCGAGCTAAGCCCCGCCCTGCAACTGTGCGACCGGCGCTTCGGCGTAAAACCCACCACACACCCAGGCTATATCAAACAATTGCTCTCGATCGTCAAAGCCAACAGAGTCAAACTGCTCGTCCCGACGGTTGATCTGGACCTCAAACGTCTAGCTCAGAACAAAACGAAATTCGCCGCGCTGGGCTGTCGCGTCCTTGTCTCGGAACCCGAAGTGATAGATATCTGTCAGGACAAAAGAAAAACCTATAAGTTCCTGCTCAAAAATAACTTCGACACCCCGGCCACTGTAAGTATCCGGGCCGCCTTAAAAAATAGTAAATCACAAACAAGGTTTCCCTTATTTGTGAAGCCCTGGGACGGCTACGCCGGCAGGCCAAACGCAATCGTTAAAAATCGCAAGGAGCTGCTGTTCTACGCGAAAAAGATCCCGAACGCCATCTGCCAGGAGCTGGTCGAAGGAACTGAATACACATGCGACGTATATGTCGATTTCGGCATGAAAGTCCGCTGCGTCGTTCCGAGAAAACGCATCGAGGTAAGAGCAGGGGAGGTAAGCAAGGGGCAGGTGGCAAAAAACACCCGCATCATGAATGAAGCTGTCACGCTGGTCGAGAGACTCGGAGCCGGCCCCGGCGTTATAACGCTCCAACTGTTCCTGACCGGCGACGATAAGGTCAAATACATCGAGATAAATCCCCGCTTCGGGGGCGGCGCTCCGCTGTCAATCAAGGCCGGAGCGGACTTCCCGAAATGGATATTTCAGGAGCTGGCCGGTGGAAAACCAAAAATCAGCCCGGACGGCTTCAAGGACAATCTGGTAATGCTCCGCTACGACAGCGAGGTCTGGCTGGACACATCGCGAAAGATGATAACCATTAAGCAATAATAAATAGTAAATAGTAAATAATAAATCACAAAGTCACAGTCAGGTATTGTGTATTCGCAGCGAAGCGCACCGCACCTTCGTAAGTAGCAGGGACAAGCAGGCAATCGCCGGCTTTGAATTCGACGATGTTTCCTTCAGTACCCAGAATCGTCCCGTAGCCGGCCAACATAATCAGCGTTTTCATTTTACCGGGCGCCAAAAGCAGCTCGCAGTTTTTGCCCTGGTGGCCCTTGTTGATCGTAAAGTACTCGCAATCCACAAGCAGGCCTATCGTCGTTACGAAAAGATCGTCGCCGGATTGATCGAAATTGATGCTTTCGAGCGCCTCGGCCACGTGCAGCTCTCTGGCCGTGCCGGCGTCGTCAACACGGTTCCAGTCGAAGACCCGGTACGTCGTATCCGAAGGCGTCTGAATCTCGGCTATCAGCAGGCCCGGCCCGACCGCGTGGGCGGTTCCGGCCGGCAGAAAATGACACTCACCGGCCCTGACCTCAATCTTGACCAGCGTCTCGGCAACGGTTCCTTTTTCAATCGCCTCGGCGAACTGCTCTTTCGTGACGCCTTTTTTGAGCCCTTTATAAATCACCGCTCCCGGCTCGGCGGCGATTATGTACCAGCATTCGGTCTTCGGCTCGCCTTTACCCATCCGCCGGCATGTCTCCGGGTCGGGATGCACCTGCACGCTAAGAACATCCTCTGCATCCAATATTTTGATAAGCAAAGGGAACGGTAGGATAAAATTCTTATCACCGGTTATTTCTTTCGGATATTGCTCGATCGCCGAGCGGAGCATCTGCCCGGCCAATTCACCGTTCGCAATGACGGATTTATCTTCCGGCAGATCGGCCAATTCCCAGCTCTCGCCAATCTTCTGGCCCGGCGGCAATTCCTTGCCGAAAACTTCCCGCAGCTTCTGCCCCCCCCAGATCCGCTGCTTATAAATCGGCTCAAATTTTAATGGATACGCTTTCATACTGCTATTCTAACCGTAAGGAAATGGAAGTTAAGTGAAATTTTTAAAATATAGGAAATAACGAGACTGTAGTATCATTACAGAGTTCATTTCTATCCAACTTTTCTGTTTTCATG
>CAZHBL010000680.1:0-3052 GCA_964530105.1 uncultured Pirellulales bacterium
ATGACGGCGTGCGTTTATTTGTGGATGGTCAACTGCTTGTTGACAACTGGGTTGATCGCTCGGCCATTGAAAACAGAGGGAAAATTGACCTTATAGCCGGCAATACATACAGCCTGGTAATGGAGTATTATGAGAATAGTGCCGGTGCAGTGGCGGAACTGCGCTGGTCGAGTCCCCGGACACCGAAGCAGTTAATTCCTCAGGCGGCACTGGCGCTGCCTGTCAAGGCAAGCAGTCCTACTCCGCGCGGCGGATCGGTCGATGTCGAGCAGACAAGTATCCTTAGCTGGGGTCCGGGAGATTCCGCAGTTTCACACGAGGTCTATTTCGGCACTGATGAAGAGGCCGTGAGAAACGCCACCAAGGCTTCGCCGGAGTACAAGGGTTCCAAGATTCTGGGTAACGAGAGCTATGATCCCGGCAAACTGGAATGGGAAACCACATATTACTGGCGAGTTGATGAGATCAATACCGGTAATCCGGACAGCCCCTGGGTGGGCAATGTCTGGAGCTTTACGACAGCCGGCTTCCTTATCATTGATAATTTCGAAAGCTACGATGCCGGCGAAAACCAGATATGGTACTCATGGCACGATGGGCTCGGCTACGGCACGCCCGGTACTGCGGATTACTTTGCCGGCAACGGCAGCGGAGCGGCCGTAGGCGACGAAACCACTGTTTCATTTACCGAGGAAACCATCGTTCATGGCGGCAGTCAGTCGATGCCATTGGCTTATGACAATAATAAGCAAGATTACTCGAAGTATTCAGAAACGGAGCTGACGTTGACTGCCCACCGTGACTGGACCGATGGAGATGTTACAGAATTGTCGCTGTGGTTCAGAGGTTACCCTGGATCCGTCGGCAGCTTCGTTGAGGGCCCGGTCGGCACATACACGATGACCGGTTCCGGCACGGATATCTGGGACGTTAGCGGTGTCGGAACAGGTTTCCACGACGAGTTCCACTTCGCTTACAAGACGCTTACCGGTGTCGGCTCGATTATCGCCAGAGTCGAAAGTGTCCAGAACACAAACGACTGGGCCAAGGCGGGCGTGATGATTCGCGAGACGCTCGACGGCGGCTCTGTACACGCGATGATGGTCGTAACACCTGCTTCCGGCATATCCTTCCAGCGACGCCCCGATACAAGCAGTGCCAGTGCCGACGATACGACCGGCGACATAACTGCTCCATACTGGGTAAAGCTCGAGCGCGACCTGGCCGGCAACTTTACGGCGTACAGTTCCGCCAATGGTTCTACCTGGCAGAAGCAGGGTTTGACTGAGCCCATTCAGATGGCTACAAATGTCTATATAGGTTTGGCGTTGACGAGCCATGATGTTGCTCAGACTTGTCGGGCCGTATTCACGAATGTCACGACTACCGGCACAGTTGGTTCGCAGTGGGCAAACCAGGATATCGGTATAGCAAGCAACGCTGCAGAACCTCTTTACGTGGCAGTCTCAAATAGTACCGGAGCGCCTGCGGTGGTAGTCCATGATGATCCGGCCGCCGCGACGATAGACACCTGGACCGAGTGGGTAATTCCGCTACAGACGTTTGCCGATCAGGGCATAGTTCTGACCAACGTTGACAAGATTGCGATTGGCCTGGGGACAAAAGGCAATATGACGATACCCGGCGGCTCGGGT
The DNA here is from genome assembly GCA_964530105.1 of uncultured Pirellulales bacterium. GTDB lineage: Bacteria > Planctomycetota > Phycisphaerae > Sedimentisphaerales > Anaerobacaceae > JAFGPJ01. The sequence goes on from CAZHBL010000680.1 coordinate 1,656, forward strand.
AAGATGTTCTTCGAGGATATTCGGCTGTACGGACCAAGAGCTGCCGGCGAGGAGTAAAAAGCCGACTTAAATGTTAAAAATTTTAAGAAATTCAATTTATAGGATGTAGTGTAATGAAGAAGTCATTAATTTATACAATAGTGGGATTTGTGACGGCAATGTGTCTGCCGATCTGGCCTGCGTCGGCGAACGATCAACTTATCACTGTCCCGGATGCGGGCTTTGATGACCACGTTCTGAATAATGTGGGTGATTGGATATATATTGGCGACAGTAGTTATACAGGGGCGTGGAAAAATGATTATGGCCCAGGTGACGGCGCCTATATTGATTACCATTACTGGGATGGCGATTTGCCGGCCCGGAGCGGCAACTTCAAGGCGTACCCGTCCGACGCCGAGACCTTTGACTATATCTACCAGATTCTGGACGAGACATTTATTGAAGGCGCAACGTACACATTAAGCGTCTGGGTGGGAAATGCGTGGCCAGGGGAGGGCTATGCCGACGGCTGGGGGCTTTACTTTACCGGAGAAGATTACAAAACCAATCTGATTGAGGCACATGGCCTCGCACTGTCGGGTGACTGGGAGCAGATCAGCCTGGTATATACCGCCACCGCCGCCGACGCCGGCAAAAAGATCGGGATAAAAATGTCAGGGGAACCGGGGGAATCCTACGTCACCTTTGAAGATGTAACACTGTATGGCCCCCCCAAAACAAGGGATCCGGTTCCGGCTGATGGCGCCCTGATTACGGACACCTGGGTGAACCTTTCGTGGACGCCGGCAAGTTTTGCAGTTACGAACGATGTATACCTGGGCGATAATTTCGATGACGTGAGCAACGGTACAGGCGATACGTTCCGTGGAAGCCTGGAAGAATCGTTTTATTTTGCAGGCTTTGCAGGAGGTGCTTATCCGGATGGTCTTGTCAATGGCGTGACCTACTATTGGCGGATCGATGGAGTAAACGACGCAAATCCTAACAGTCCGTTGAAGGGAGACGTCTGGAGCTTCACGGTTGTACCTAAGACAGCATATAGCCCTAATCCGGCTGATGGCACCGAATTTGTTGACCTGAATGTACAGCTTAGCTGGACGGCAGGCTTCGGTGCTAAATTGCACACGGTTTACTTCGGCGATGATTTCGATGATGTCAATAATACCACCGGTGGCACTCCATCAGGGCTTACTACCCATACTCCCGGCCCGCTTAAAATGGCCAAGACTTACTACTGGCGTGTCGATGAGTCCGATGGCTTCGAGACAGTTAAAGGCCAAGTATGGAGCTTCACTACCGAGGGGGCCGTCAGCAGGCCGAATCCATCAGATGGAGCAGTTGACGTAAAGCCCACGTTGATTCTTAGCTGGGATGCCGGAGCTGTCGCCGCTTCG
>CAZHBL010000681.1:0-3051 GCA_964530105.1 uncultured Pirellulales bacterium
TGGAAGGATGGCCGGCGTTCGCATTTGTTCGTGATGCCCGCTGCGGGGGGCAAGGCCGTCGATGTGATGAGCGGCATGGACGCCGATACCCCATCCAAACCGTTCGGCGGGCCGGAAGAAATGACATTCACTCCCGACGGCAAGGCCGTAGTTTTCACCGCCCGCGATGTGGGCGCCGAAGAGCCCTGGTCAACGGACTTCGACCTGTACCTTGCGCCCGTTGACGGCTCGGAGCCGCCGAAATGTCTGACTGAAAAAAATGAAGCGTGGGATACCAATCCTGTTTTTTCGCCTGACGGCAAGACTTTGGCTTACCTGGCTATGGCCAGATCAGGCTACGAATCCGACCGATTTCGCATTATCCTGCGTCGCTGGCCGGGCAGCCTCGAGCGGATTTTGACCAAGGACTGGGACCGCAGCCCATCGTCCATTTGCTTCTCGGCGGACGGAAATACCATTTATACCACGGCAGCCAACACGGGGCAGATATCCATTTTCGCCATTGACGTAAAAACCGGCGCAGCCCGGACCATCGTCAAAGAGGGCCAGGCGGGCTCGCCCGGTATTGCAGCCGATAGAATTATTTACGGCCTATCTAATCTAAGCTCTCCGGTGGAATTTTATTCGGTAAATCCTGATGGCGGCGACGTGCGGCAAATCACCAATATCAATTCAGAAAAAGTCGCCGCTGCTCGTATGGGGCAGTACGAGCAGTTCACCTTCGCCGGCTGGAACGATGAAACGGTCTATTGCTACGTGGTCAAACCCATAGATTTCGATCCCGATAAAAAATACCCGGTCGCATTTCTGATTCACGGCGGCCCGCAGGGTTCATTCGGCAACTCTTTTCACTATCGCTGGAATCCACAGGCCTATGCCGGGGCAGGATACGCCGCCGTCATGGTCGATTTCCACGGCTCAACCGGTTACGGGCAAGCCTTTTGTGATTCCATCCGGGGCGACTGGGGCGGCAAGCCTTTGGAGGATTTGCAGAAGGGGCTCGCGGCGGCTTTGAAGCGTTATCCCTGGATGGATAGCAAGAGGGTAGGGGCCCTCGGGGCCTCGTTCGGCGGCTTTATGATCAACTGGATAGCAGGCAACTGGCCCGACCGCTTCCGCTGCCTTGTCAATCACGACGGCAACCTTTGCGAGCGAATGGCTTATTTCGATACCGAAGAATTATGGTTCCCCGAGTGGGATCATCTCGGCACGCCATGGGATAATCCGGAAAACTACGAAAAACACAATCCGGTGAACTTCGTCAAGAACTGGAAAACACCCATGCTCGTAATCCATGGGGCGCAGGACTTTCGTGTGGCCGACACCCAGGGCCTGGGTACGTTTAATGCCCTTCAGCGGCGGCAAATTCCGAGCAAGCTGCTATACTTCCCCGACGAATGCCACTGGGTCCTGAAACCGGCGAATTCCATCCTCTGGCACGAAACCGTAATTGACTGGCTCGACCAATGGCTCAAAAATGATGATTGATTACCGATCAGGAATCATTTAATATGTTACGGACGTTGACTAAAAAGCAGAGTTGTTTCTGGATTCTTGAATCAAGGTTATACCTATGAATAAAAAGTATGTCAGAGCGATTTTTCCGGGCTCGTTCGATCCGATTACGAACGGGCATCTGGATGTTATCAATCGGGGCATGAAGCTGTTCGATGAGCTTATCATCGCGGTTGGGCGAAGCCCGGTCAAAAACCAACTTTTCACGCCCGAAGAGCGTGTGGAAATGATATCGGAGCTGATCGACCAAAAAAAGATGCCGGGCGTCTCAGTGGAAAGTTTCGAAGGGCTGACGGTCGAATATGCCGCCGGTAAGAAGGCGGATGTAATCCTTCGCGGCCTGCGAAGCCTTACCGACGTTCAATATGAATTCCAGCTTGCCATGACCAACCGGGCCGTAGCCGGCATAGAAACGGTCTTTATTATGACCAGCGAGCAGTACGGCTTCACCAGCTCGACATTAATTCGCGAGATTGCCTCGCTGGGCGGAGATCTGTCAAATTTGATTCCGAAAAGTATCCAGGAGCGTTTGAAACAGCATCTTAAAAAGTAGAATCAAGCGGGATATTCGACATTCGGATTTGTACCAAACATGTTTACAATCAGTGTAGAAAGACATTTTCGGGCTTCGCATCAGTTGATCCTCCCGGATGGCTCAATAGAGCCCGTTCACAATCATGACTGGGTAATAACCGCCAGTCTCAGCAGTGAAAAGCTGAATAATATGGGAGTTGTAATGGACTTCAAGGCACTTCAGGCAATGATCGATAAAACGGTTGCCGGCTTCAATAATAGGGCGTTAGAGAGCATCAGCTATTTTCAACAGAACAACCCATCTGCCGAGAACGTGGCGAAATATATCTATGATAAGCTCAGAATCGAGCTGCCCGAAGGTGTAAAACTGCGAGATATCCGGGTTGTGGAGGAGCCGGGCTGCTCGGCAAAGTTCCACGAATAGAAAATTCGCTCTTGAGTGGACCTCGAAATTTGTCGATTATTTTTGCTGGATTCCGGCGTTTTCATTTTGATACATATTGTGCTATATGCTTTTGTTGTTATAATAATGGAAGGTGGCGATTGATCCACTCAAGACGGACGCTTTCAACCGCGTTCATGAAGAGGCAGATATTCAAGAGACAAAATAAGTTATGCAGTGTCAGATTTGTAACAAGAACGATGCGACGATCCACTTGACGGAGATCACCGATGGAGTGCGCACGGAGATGCACATTTGCGAGCAGTGTGCCATAGAGCAGGACATCGCGGTTAAGAGTCATATCCCGATCAACGAGCTGCTGAGCAATCTGCTTGCCGTCCAGCCGTCGGATGATGAGCTTTTCGGTCCTTCGGAGCAGAAGCTTGCCTGCCCGAACTGCGGCTTTACTCTTGCACAATTCCGCAAGGAAGGATCCCTTGGCTGTCCCCGCGATTATGAGGTTTTCGAGAAAACACTTCTTGCCCTTCTCGAAAAAGCGCATGATGGCAAAACGACTCACTGCGGCAAAATCCCTTTGAAGACGCCCCGGGACACGAAAA
>CAZHBL010000682.1:0-3046 GCA_964530105.1 uncultured Pirellulales bacterium
GCCGAACGTGTCCTCCGCCACGGGCAGGCCGGTGATGTGATATTCCTCGTTACCCGTTGGAAAGGTCGCAATTTTTTTCGTAAGCTCTTTGTAAACATCATGGCTTAGATGCTTGTCGGTAAGCGGCAGGTACAGGCAAATCGCTTTTCCGTCTTCGGAGATTAGAGTCCCTTTGAGCAGGGGATTGGACATTGCCTTGTCTCTTATGTCCAGCGCCTCGGCGTTTGTCGCCGGCGGTTTTTTCATTAACCACTCGAATGTCACCACACCCGGTCCGCCCTGACCGATGTGGTCGACGGTCGAAGGCGCGAGCAAATCGACCTCGATAACGCCGACCTGCTCGTTGGGATCTTCGGCGCTCGGCCAGCGCAGCGTTTTTGCAAATTCGGTCAGCTCGTATATTCTTGTCAGCGAAGTGGGATTGAAAACCCCGTTCGGGTCTTTATTATTCACAACGCCCAATACGACAATGTCACTTAGATTAAACTGTTTTTTTGTCTGGTTGTGGAAGACACGCACCGGCTCGTCGGCCGAGAGCATGTTCTCAGGGTCCGTATCGACCTTTATCAGTGGTATCATGGCGCCGAGAACCAGTGTGAAAATTATCATCACAACCGTTATTCTTTTGTAGTGCTCTAATGAGTAAGAAATAACCTTATATTTAATATCCATTCTTCGATCCCTGTAATAACTATCGGTAAAGAGTGAAAGGCATTTACAACAGTTCAGTAGCCTGCGTTGGTCCGGGCCCTAATTTTAAATCATAGCAGGCCATAAGAAAATTTCGTCAAAAATCATAAAACACCTTAATTATTGGCGAGTGACTTCTGCTCGCGATTTTTCACTATCCGCTTCTATAAGGACTTGGTCCCAGGCCCTTGAGTGTCTCGGTCATTTCCCGTGCGATCTTTGCGAACTTGGGTCCTTCGGATGCAGATATCCATTCAAGCCTGAAGCGCTCTTCTTCAAGGCCAAAATCTTCGAGTAAAAGTGTAATCGCTTCAGCCCTCTGTTCCGCCCTTTTGTTACCATCCTGGTAGTGACAATCACCAATATGACATCCGCATACAAGAACACCATCAGTATAACCATTGGTTAGGGCATCCATTATAAAATTAGGATGTACCATACCGGTACACATTGCGCGGATTATGTGAATGTTGGATGGATATTGTATTCGTGCCGTACCTGCAGAATCTGCAGATGCATAAGAGCACCAGTTACAACAGAAAGCAATGATCACGGGTTCATAATCAGTTCCCATCTTATACCTCCACAACAGCTTTGATCATTCCCTCAAAATATTCGGGTTTGAAATGTCTTACGAAAATACCCTTTTTAGGACATGTTGCCATACAGACTCCGCATCCTCTGCATACGGCCTCATTCACCTCCACCGTCTTCTTAATGTTGCCGTCGGCGATCATATATTCTATAAGTGTTATTGCATTGGAAGGACATGGATCTATACAGTAGGCACAACCATCACAGTATTCATCAACAACAAACGAGGTCGCAGGAGACTTGACGAGTTCTTTTTGTGAAATAATCCCGGCTACGCGAGATGCAGCAGCTTCACCATCGAGAATAGCGTCAAGAGTTCCCATTTCCTCCCTGGCGGAACCGCATCTGAAAACTCCTTCCGTATTGAAGTCGAGCGGGTTTAGTATTCCAAGCATTCCGACAAAGAAGTCACTCTCATCCCTCTGAAGAAGCAAATCCTTTTCAAAGTCCCCCTCATCCGAGTCTGCGGTCAATTTCGCCTTTGTTGCCACGACGATAGAGCCGATATTGATATTCTCTTTGCCGTCGGGCGTCACTATTTCTGCCTCGAAGTTACCGACAAAACCTTCCGCTCTTCCGACTTCCGACTCCATATAGACTTTCACTTTTTCATTCCGGGATAATTCCTTGATCAGATTCTTTACAAATGGGGCGCCGTTCTCTTCAATTTTGTCGAGCTTATCCCTTTTCTCAACCAGGTAAACATTGAGATTTGCCTCGGTCAGCTTCAATGCACAGGAAATCCCGGCCGGCTCGGCCCCGATCACAAGGCACGCCGGTGTTACAGGCACGTGAATTTCATCCAAGGATTCAAGCAACCCGGCACGTTTCACTCCCATTCTCATCAGCGTTTTTGCCTTCTCCAAAGCTTTTTTCTTATCTTTCGAATGGACCCACGTGCAATGGTTGCGGATGTTTACAACTTCCATGAGGTAGCGGTTTAGGCCGCCCATTTCTGCATGAAGAAAAAAAAGGTCTTCATGTGTTTTTGGAGAACAAGCGCCCAATACCAACCGGTTAAAATCTCTTGTTTTCAAGAGTTCCCTGATTTTTACTCCGTCGCACCCAAAAGGAGTTACTTCAACGTACTTCACGTGGGGCAATGATTTTGTATACTCTACGAGTTCTTTCATATCCAAAAGCCCGGCAATATTTTTACCGCATTGACATATCACAACGAGAATTGCCGGTTCATCTTGAGGTTCTACAAGTAATAGATCTTTCTGGGGTGTAGGCGCCATTTCCTTGCCTCTTTCAGCGGCGAGAAACGAAGCGGCATGAGAAGCAGCAGAGCACGCCTGAATAACGGCATCATCTATTCCCTTCGGCGCCAATGCGCTGCCGCAGACGAAAATACCTCTCCTTGAGGTTTGAATGGGATGAGTATCTCCCGATTTTTTCCCGACAAATCCCGACTCATCAAGCTCAAGCCCTATCTTTTCCGCAAACCTACGTCCACTTTCAGTCGGACTAAGAGGAGGTATCAGGATAAACATTTCCGCCGTAATCGTTTCATTATCGAAGCATATCTCAAGATTCCCGCCTGTTTCCTTAACGGAAGTAATGCCGTCTGTTTGAATAAAGTTGATGTTAGACTCCTTGGCTTTCTGGTAAAAATCCTTATAGCTCTCTCTTTGAGTAGCGCGATTCCCATGAAGTACAGATACGGTGGCGTCCGGATTTCTCTCGATTGTTCCTAAAGACTGGGCAACCGCAGTCATAAAGCCAATAGGAGAACTTTGATCGAGAACATACCAGCAAA
>CAZHBL010000683.1:0-3044 GCA_964530105.1 uncultured Pirellulales bacterium
ACAAATTCGATCCTTTTATACCTGCCGGCCAGTTCAGGCCATTGCACGAGGAATAAGTCCGCAACATAGCGAACCATTCTTCCCGAGAGTGAAATCCGTTCTACGTTGGTAATACTGTCAATCCATACCACTTTTGCACCAAACATTTTACCCAGGAAACACAATATACAACCGGCCGCCGCACCCGTGCTGATCACAACATCAGGCCTTTCCTTGAAAACTATACGGAGACATCGCAAAAATACAGTGATGACTCGTATCGGATGCTGTCTGTTGCACTCTCCTACAACATAGACTTCGCCTAATTTGCTCAGGTTATCCCTCACGACTCCCGTTGTCGTGACACAGAATGTTTCGTATCCATTCCAGCTCGCAGCCAACTTGAGCAATTGAGATATATGCCCTCCCGCTGAAGCAGCCAGACAAATTCTCAACTGTTTATGTTTATCTGTATTTGACATATTGCCTTGTCACTAATTTTCTTTGAACAACTCGCCAAGCACCAGTTCCGCTTTGCTGTCCCACGAGGTATGAGCCACCCTTTGCCTTCTCTTTTTAACAAGCTCGGCGTTGTCCTCAGCGTAAGCTTTTTGAATGCATTTGGCAAATTCCTCCGGGCTCCTGGCTTCGTACACAACATCAAGGTATCGTTGCAGCTCAGAGAACGCGGGCGTGCTGACGACTGGTTTACCCAGAGCCAGATATTCTTTGAATTTGATAGGATTGGCCGCTTCGGTCCATTTGTTGATTTTCCAGGGTAAAATCGCGACATCAAAACACTTGCCGTAATGGGGAATCTGCTCGTAACTCTTCTGGCCCAGCATCCAAACGTTCTTCCTGGCAGACAAAGCAGAGCAATCCAATGATGGCTTGCCGACGAATACGAATGACATTTCCGGCAATAGTTTTGCCACCTCTTCAAGAAAATCGGCATCAAGCTTATGTTCATCCAGTGCGCCGAAATAACCAACTATGGGCTTTCTTATCTCGGCAATATCATCTGGTCTGTCTAAGTCGAGTTCCGCCGTGGCAAACATCTCATAATCGACACCATGGTCCAAAAACAGAGCATTTTTACATTGAGCCGCTTCTTCATCGTAAAGCAGCTTATTCACATAAACAGTAATATCCGCGTTGGCTTTCAACTTCCTGTCATAGCCAAGGATCACCTCTCTATCGACATTAGGATCATCTTCGTATCGATCCGTTCGCTGGTATACAAGTTTTGCTTTGCTAATTTTGACTGCTGTATCACAAGCCGCCGGACAGACAACCCATACAACCGGAGCACTCATACGAAGCTTACGAATCATTCGCCGTATTTGATACCTCAACATAACTTCATTCAACGGTCTTGCCCAGGAAATGTGATGTATCGGCAGAGTGAACGGGCTATAAACCCAAAATCCGGCGCTCGATTTTCTAAGCCCCTTCAAAATGCTCTTGACCTTACGCACGAGTTTCTCGGCAAATCTCTTTCCATCCGCTATCTTATGTTTCCGCATCATAATGGAGTTAACATAAACCGTAGTGCCAGTCCGTGAAAAACGACGCATTAATTGCATATCAGTATGTGCGCGATTATGATACCACCAGTCCTCACCGCCAAAACAGATAAAAGATATGTTTTCATTCTTCCCGGATTCTATTTGGCACTTCATAATAAACTTTCAACTCCTGCGCCTTTTGTATTGACCGATGAAGCTGCGGAATCATTTTCCAAGTATCGTTTTGTCGCGTATCGAGTCATTCGCAGAAGAACCTGCGATGAAATTTGCAGTAATAGATAGATTGGAATACATGATTATAATTGCAGGATTCGTTTTTTCAGAGAGACCACCCGACCAGCATATAAACTCGTATCCTGGATCAGCAACAGCTTTTATACGAACCCTTTCGCCTAAAGTATAAGCTGTCTTATCCGGAGTCTTTGTCACTGCTCCACCGACATCGGTAATATTCAGTCCGGGAGACATTGTCCAAACAGTTCCATAATCTTTGCGGTAAGCATCCCACATACTCAGAACAAATCTTGAGGTCTGTCTCCAGTCGGTCTCGACCTGCATATAACGGTCGTTGTAATCAAAAAGGGCATTATGGTTCCACAATTCTTTTGCTCCCATGATTTGTGCCGCAAGGACAAATCCCCCCCACCCCGGGCTGCTGACCTTCCTGTATGACGTGCCCCAAAATTTATTGCTCCTCTCCGGGCTGACGGCGTGTAATATTCCCCATTCAGGAAGCCCGATGTCCTCTTGTTCATAAGGAATTTTCTGAGCATCTCTGCGATCCGGATTCCACTGGGGATCATGAGTTATGTCCACGTCTGCCTGAGTTACATAAAACGTCTGATCGTCTTCTCCAAAATGAACATATTCCGGATGTGTCGGACCGTAGTCCGGAACATCAGGTCTTCCAATATTCTTCATATTCGGATCATTGAGAACAAGACCGGCGAATAAAATCGGCCATTTGCGACCGCTGGCGTGCCCGCCATTTGCAGTCCAGTTTTTTTCGCCTCCATCCTGAACAATTCCATACAGATCGATCCCTAATTGCACATATCGCACGAGGAGTTTTTCTTTCTGGGTGCTTGAAAAATTCAGGTGAAGCATCAAAGCGCCAACACCAATCTGTGTAGCCATTTCTCTGCCGTAATCAGGCATATTATCAACCGGATGTAGAGATCTCGCAGGCCAAGTGGGCACGTGGTCGATCCATGGTCTCTCAAAATAACGTTCTACCACGGCAAGGCTAGGTGAACCCGGCACAGGATTTAGACTCGCAAGCAAAGAGAAATCCAACTGCTCTTTATTAAAACGGATAGTCTTATCAGTGCCGGAGTAAGGAGGTCTGAAACTTCCGTCCTTAGCAGGGCCGTCAAGGACGGTCAGCACTGCCGCCGCTTTCAATTGTGTGCTATCGTTTGCCTGCAGTGTGCTTTCGGTGGAAACCAGAGAACAATTAGGTTGCAGAACCAAAGGATTGTTTTTCGAAAGTTGATCGTTATTCGGACGAACAACATTCAAACTCGGATCATAGTT
>CAZHBL010000684.1:0-3044 GCA_964530105.1 uncultured Pirellulales bacterium
ACCCGCACTGACGTAGTTCTTAAGTTGACGCATGATATACTTGAGGAGGCAAAGGCGGTAGGGGCAAACGCTATTGCCGTTAGCTGCCCTTTATGTCATGTCAATCTGGACACACGGCAGACGGAGGTTGAGCAGGAATACGGTGTTCAGTACGGTCTGCCTGTATTTTACTTTACACAACTAATGGGGCTGGCAATGGGCGTGGCCGGCGACAAATTGGGATTGCAGAAACATTTTGTCAGTACGGACGGATTATTGTCCGGTGTTTGAGAAGGATAGCTCTTCTTGGAATAGAGACGGGAGGCAAATAAGTGATTCAGACAACAGATAAAAAGGTTGGTGCTGTTCTCGTGGTTGGCGGGGGCGTCGGAGGTATGCAGGCTTCGCTCGATTTGGCTGAGGGGGGGTATAAGGTCTATTTAGTCGAAAGGGGGCCGTCTATCGGCGGGGTGATGGCACAGCTTGACAAGACGTTCCCGACTAACGACTGCGCGATGTGTACCCTTGCGCCGCGTATGGTCGATTGCGGCGGGCATATGAATATCGAGAAGATGACCTACTCCGAGATAGAATCAATCGAAGGCTCAGCGGGCAATTTTAAGGTCCGCGTCAGGAAAAAGGCACGCTACGTTGACCAGGAAAAGTGTACCGGCTGCGGAGAATGTGTTGAGAGCTGTCTTGTCAGGAACATTGTCTATATAGATCAGCCGGGCCGTACGCCGGTTCAGATTGAAGAAGACGTGCGAGTCAAGGTGGACGACATTCTGAACAGGTATTCAGGCGGCCGCGAAATCATCGTTCCAATTCTTCACGATATTAATGAGGAGTTCAGGTGGCTGCCTCCGGAGGTCCTCTTTCGAGTAGCCGAGGTGACGGAGATTCCTATCGAGCACATCCTGCGGATTGCAAGCTTCTACAATGCCTTCAGTCTTAAGCCCAAGGGAAAGCATGTCATCCGTGTCTGTACGGGAACAGCGTGCTATGTTAAAGGTGCACAGCGCATTTTGGATACGTTTTCGAGGGAACTGGACGTCGAAGTAGGGGACGTAACGGACAACGGGCAGTTCAGCCTGGAGACAGTTAATTGTGTGGGTTGCTGCGGCCAGTCGCCTGTTATCACGGTCGATGATGATATATACGGATATGTGAACCAGACTATGCTTACCGGCGTGCTGGGCAAGTACACATAGGAAGGAGACAAAAATGTCGAAGATCAAACCTGAAGACCTCGACAAAATCGGAGAGAATATTAAGAGGACAATGCTTCTTAGAGAAGGCTCGTGCCGGGTGAAGATCATCGTTCACATGGGAACTTGCGGAATTGCCGCAGGGGCAAGAAACATCATGAAAGCTTTGATGGATGAGATCGAGAAGGCAGATTCGAAAGATATTCTTCTGACAATCTCGAGTTGTGCAGGACTTTGCAGCAGTGAGCCTATGATAACGATAGAAGAAAAAGACAAGCCGGGGGTGAAGTATGTTGAGCTTACTGCTGAAAAGGCAAAGGAAATTTTTGCCGGGCATGTCCTTGGTGGTAAGATTGTGAACGAATACGCACTTGCGGCCGGGAGCGAGAGAACGCTTTAAGGAGATTGCAACGATGCCACATATTACAAATGTAATGATTTGCACTTGCACGAATTGCATATCAAACGGCGCTCTTGATATCAGGGATTCACTGGAAGATCAGATTAAGCAGCGGGGATTGCAGGATGATGTCCTTGTCGTACCGACAGGAGCAAGTGGTCTTTGCGTCAATGGGCCTATCCTTATAGTGCAGCCCGAAGGAATTTTCTACCAGAAACTCAAGGGCAAAGACATTCCGAATCTTGTTGAGGAGCATTTTCTAAAAGGCCGGCCGGTAAAGAGCCTGATGTATGTTCCTCCGGGAGAAGAAAGCCCGATTCCTGAGCTTCGTTCGATTCCATTTTTCAAGGACCAGCGGTTGATTGCACTTCGTAACCGGGGACTGATCGATCCGGACAAGATCGATGAGTATATTGCCAGGGATGGTTACAAGGCACTGGCCAAGGCTGTGACGTCTATGACTCAGGAAGAAGTCATCAAAGAAATATCCGATTCAGGCCTGCGGGGACGTGGTGGTGCAGGATTTCCAACGGGACGTAAATGGGACAGTAGAAGGAAAGACCCAAGGACGCCTAAGTACGTGGTTTGCAATGCCGACGAGGGAGATCCTGGCGCATTTATGGACAGGAGCATCGTCGAAGCGGACCCGCACTCGGTGATTGAAGGAATGGCTATCGGGGCATATGCTGTGGGGGCGTCGAGCGGGTATATGTATCTGCGAATGGAGTATCCACTTGCCGTCAAAAGAATACAACTGGCGATAGAGCAGGCCAGAGAGTACGGCTTGCTGGGCAAAGATATCTTTGGCAGCGGTTTTGATTTTGATTTGCAGGTATTTAAGGGTGCCGGGGCTTTTGTATGTGGTGAGACGACCGCTCTTGTAGCTTCTATTGAAGGCAAGATTCCTGAGCCGAGACAAAGACCTCCACGGACGACCCTATGGGATAAACCGGTCGTTATCAATAACGTTGAGACCTGGGCAAATGTACCTGTGATTTTAAACTGGGGGGCAAAATGGTTTGCGGAGATAGGAACCGAGAAAAGCAAGGGGACCAAGGTCTTCTCGCTGGCGGGGAATATCAATAATGCAGGTCTTGTGGAGGTGCCAATGGGCATAACCCTTCGGGATATTGTCTATAATATCGGAGGTGGTATTCCTAAAGGCAAGGAGTTCAAGGCTGTTCAGACAGGCGGGCCTTCCGGGGGTTTTCTTCCGTCCAGCCTGCTTGATTTATCGGTTGACTATGAGCAACTGGATGAGGCCGGGTCTATGATGGGTTCCGGCGGCATGGTAGTGATGGACGAGAATGTTTGTATGGTCGAAATGGCCAGGTATTTCGTTGCATTCACAAATGACGAATCCTGCGGCAAATGCACTTCCTGCCGAGAGGGTTCACTTGCACTTCTTGAGATTTTGACCAGAATGTGCAATGGAGAGGGAAAGCAGGGAGATATCG
>CAZHBL010000685.1:0-3041 GCA_964530105.1 uncultured Pirellulales bacterium
ATGTACGGTTAACTAATGAGTCGTATCGGAAAAAAACCTATTGTTATCCCCGGTGGTGTAAAGGTCGAAATCAAAGGCCTTTGTATCAAGGTCTCGGGTTCGCTTGGACAGCTCCAGATAGACTGTCATCCGCGGATAAAAGTAAGAATTGATGATTCTGATGGTAAGGTATTCGTTGAAAATGAAAAACCCCAGGATCACATGAACAGGCAATTGCATGGTACAATGCGCGCCTTGATTGCCAATATGATTACCGGTGTCAGTAAAGGTTTTGAAAGGAAAATGGAAATTTACGGCACTGGTTACAATGTCAAAGAACAGGGCGAAAAACTGCTTTTTCAAGTTGGTTTTTGTCATCCTGTAGAGCGGGTAATACCGAAGGGCATCAAGGTCAACATCGAAGTCGGCGCGACAAGGGGAAATGAAGTCCCCGCAAAGTTTACGCTTTCGGCAATAGACAAATGTCTGCTTGGACAGTTCGCTGCAGATATACGAAAGATAAGACCGCCTGAGCCCTACAAAGGAAAGGGCATCCGTTATGTGGATGAGCATGTACGACGTAAAGTCGGTAAAGCATTTGCTTCGGGAACAGCATAAGAATAGAAATAGGAATTGAAAATTGAGAGCTGGTAAAATACAAAAAGCGGCACTTAGGCGTAAATATCACGTTAGGAAAAAGGTCTTTGGAACTCCGGACAGACCACGGCTTTCGGTGTTTCGGTCGAACAGACATATTTACACCCAAATTATCGATGATACCGCAGGCGCGACACTTGCTTCGGCAAGTACAAGGACAAAAATCCAGCGGGACCAGTTACCCAATGCGTGTAATATAAAAGCCGCTGAAATAGTAGGCGAAGCGATCGCAAAACAAGCCCTCAGCGTTGGCATTAAGTGTGTTTGCTTCGATAGAAATAGATATAAATTCCATGGTAGAGTTAAGGCTCTTGCCGAATCGGCAAAGAAAGCCGGTCTGGTCTTTTAATAAAGAAACGATAAAGCTTGGAGAAAAAATTGGCAGTAGAACCTCTTAAACTATCGGAACAGGAAGAAAAGCCGCTGGAAGATACGGTTGTAAAAATATATCGCTGTTCCAAAGTGGTAAAAGGTGGCCGGCGGTTCAGCTTTGCAGCATTAGTTGTTGTTGGTGACCGTGCAGGCACGGTGGGTGTCGGTTATGGCAAGGCTAACGAGGTCCCACGAGCGGTCGAGAAAGCTGTAAAAGATGCCAAAAAATCTTTGAACAAGATATCTTTGGTTGGCCGAACGATTCCGCACCGAATCAACGGCGAATACAGAGCTACGAAGATAGCATTGGTTCCGGCCAGTCCTGGTACTGGAGTTATAGCCGGCACCAGCGCCCGAGCAGTACTCGAATATGCCGGTGTGCAGGATGTACTTACAAAAGTTTACGGCAGCACTTCTGCCAAAAATGTAGTCAAAGCAACACTTGAAGGCTTATTGAAACTACGCAGCAAAGAAATGGTCGAATCTTTACGTGGTGTGGCCATTGAGGTTTAATTAATACCGATTGAAAGATGGTTGATTTGAATGTTGAATCATGAAATAACTTCTATTGCTGGTAAACATACACGTCGTCGCCGCGTTGGCAGAGGCAGTGGTAGCGGCCATGGCAAGACGTGTGGCCGAGGTCATAAAGGTGCCGGCAGCAGGGCTGGCTCAACCTCAGTTTCACTAAAAGAGGGTGGTCAGATGCCTTTGTTTCGCCGGCTTCCTAAACGGGGCTTTAATAACTACAATTTCGCAACTCGCTGCGAAATTGTCAATGTCTGTCAGCTTGAAAGATTTGAGGATGGCGCCATTGTTGGAGTAGAGCAGTTATCCGTTGCCGGACTGATTAACAGCATTACAAGTAAAGTCAAGATTCTCGGAAAAGGAGATCTGACGAAAAAGCTGCAGGTAACAGCTCACAAAATCAGTAAAAATGCCGAGCAGAAAATCGCGGCTTCCGGCGGTATAGTGAAATTGATTTGATTCTTGTCTGCGTGCCGTATCATTATAAAAGGTAAACAAAACACAATATACGGGATATGAAATAATGCTTGGAACAGTGGTCAATATATTCAGAGTTAAGGACCTGCGCAACAAGATACTTTTTACTTTGGCGCTGCTGGTTATATACAGAATAGGCTTCCATATTTCTGTTCCCGGTTTTGATCCTGTCGCTATTGCAAACGTCGCTGGCTCGAGAGACACCGAGAGCCCGTTGGGCAGGGCTGCTCTATATATGCAGATGTTTACAGGTGGAAGTCTGAGTAAAAGCAGCTTATTCGGGCTGGGAATTATGCCCTATATTACAGCATCAATTATCCTTATGCTGTTAGGCGAGGTCATTCCTGCTTTGAAAAAGCTGCGCCAGGAAGGCCAAACGGGCCACAAAAAGATACAGGAGTATACGCGCTACCTGACTGTTCCTATATGTATTGTACAATCGGTAATGTTTATGAAATTGTTAGGAGGTGAAGGGGGAGGATTGACCTATGCCGGTATGTACCGCCAGGCTATAATAATGGGCGTTTTCAGTATGACGGCCGGGACTATTTTCTTGATGTGGCTTGGCGAGCAGATTGATGAATATGGCATAGGTAATGGTATCAGTCTGATAATTATGGCCGGCATTGTCTCCAGAATGCCATGGGCGGTCTGGAGACTCGTGCAGGATGTCGATTTGAGAGTCAGTGCCGGCCCCGGCAGCGTAGGCCCGGCAAAGCTCCTGTTCCTTATAGCAGCGTTTGTCTTTGTTGTTGCCGGTGCGATACTAATAACTCAAGGCCAGCGCCGAATACCGATCCAGCAGGCAAAGCAGATGCGAGGTCGCCGGATGTATGGCGGTCAGAGGCATTATTTACCGCTTCGCGTCAATCACGGCGGTGTGATGCCGATAATTTTCGCATCGAGTTTTATGATTTTTCCGCCGTTAATACTTGGGCAATTATCAAGAATTCCCAGCTTAGGCGAATCAGCAATTCTTCAAAGTATTTATGATGCTTTAAGCTACCGTGCTTATACTTACAATGTTC
>CAZHBL010000686.1:0-3041 GCA_964530105.1 uncultured Pirellulales bacterium
CCTTTTCCAGCAATTTAACTTGTTCCACAAATGGCCTGGCACTCTCCAGAATCTCATTAACAGGCTGGGCTACACCGATATTTACTATAATAAACGCTGAGACTCCAATAGCTGCTGCAACCATATCCTGGTTGGGACGGCCTCTTAATTTCTTGTCTAAAGTCCTGGCAATTATAATCAAACCTATCAATAATACCATAGCAAATAGAAAATGAGCGTTGACGGAAAGGCCGAAATATGTACCGAATAAAAGAATGCCCAAAGTTGCAGCAGCCCCTGCCAGAGGCAGAAAAGAACAAATGGACAGACATATCTTCTTCGTCTCAAACAGAATTCTTTTTGGTGTCGTATCGATCAACACATATGAGGCGGCCAGGGAAAGTGCCGGCACAATGGGCAGAATATATCGCGCCTTCTTGACTGACGGAATCGACATGCCTACGAGCACAATCAATATCCAGCAAGCCAGGCTGCCAAGGAAAATGTCATCGTCATTCTTCCTGCCCAGGATATCCTTGAAACGAGAAATGACGACAATAATTGCCAAAGGATAAGCCGGGGCATACGAGGTAAAACCTCTGAGCCAATAATAGGCATAACCCGGACCTTTGTCATGCATACGACTGGTCATCTGAGCGATGAGCACGCTTTGCACTAAGGATTCTCCGCCCTGGAGTTTTGCGGCGAGTAATAGACAGGCAAAGCCAAGGGCCAGCATGACAGCAGCGACCATCCCTGCGAGTATGAATCGTTTGGACTTTGCCAACCATAAATAATAACTGCACACGACGGCGGCAGGTATGACCAGGCCTATAGGGCCGCGAAAGGCAAAACCGAGGAACCATACTACCGGAAGCAAGACCAGTCGTGTATCTCGGCCATAAAATGTGGCTGAATAAACGAGATAGAAGGACAAAACCGTTGCCAGGCTCGTATATTGATCCAGGGCAATGCTGCGGGATTCATTGAAGAACTTGGCTGTGAACAGGGCCAACAAAACAGCGGCGAATCCCCACCGGCGGGATCGAATCGCCCCGATTCGATATATGAGAACCAAAATCAGCGCCGATGTAACGGCTGTAGGTAAAATGGCTGTGAACGGCGAGACTTGTCCGACCAGCAGGGATACAAGGTAGACCAGAAAAGTTGAGGTGCCCGGATAGTCGGGATATGGGCTTTGGTATGTCGTAGGAAAAAAACTAGGTCCGAAGCGGAACATCTCCTGGGCGAACAAGCCGAAACGGGCCTGAAAACCTATGAATTCAGGATTCAGGCCAACCATGAACAGCAGAAGGGCCCCTGTGAATATCAGCAACGAATCTCTTGTTAATCTCCTGGATTCATCGGTGAGATATGCCGGTGTCACTTGTTCCGGGATCATCCATTTCCCTCATGATACGATTTTGAGGCCGCTTCCAATGCGATACATCTTCCAACTGACCGGTTCATGTGGCAATTTAATAATTAACATTTGTACTCGAGATAAAGATCACGATTATCCAATTTACGACATTCAAGCACTTTATTTCGTGCCGTTTATCTTCATTATAATAATGCTGTTAATATGAGAATATTATGAGAAGAAACTCTTTTTTTATTTCTACTTAAATTTTTTTGTCTGTAAAAAGCTCTATAATCTTTTCCATAGCATGGAATTTAATCTTACCATCGACAAGTGCCCATTCGAACTTGGTGTCGGCATGAATTATCCCTTTTCTCTCGGGATATGGGCTTTCGTATGTCGTAGGAAAACAACCGGGTCCGAAGCGGAACATTTCCTGGGCGGACAAGCCGAAACGGGCCTGGAAACCTATGAATTCAGGATTCAGGCTGACCCTAAACGGCAGAAGGGCCCCTGTGAATATCAGCAGCGAATCTCTTGTTCGTCTCCTGGATTCATCGGTGAGGTATTCCGATGTCACTTGTGCCTGGATCATCCATTTCCCTCATGATACGATTTTGAGGTTTCCTGCCATGCAACCCACCCTTCACGTCCGGAGATGGTGTCTTGAAGAACGCGAGATGATCCCAGAGCAGGGCAGTCGTCAAGCAAAGCACCAAGGGGAAGGAATAAAATCCCTTGTGCTTTGGCCACCTTCAAGAACTTATCGAACAACTCAAAGCACGCGAGGCCTTCCACTTCGGCATGAATGGTCAAGACATTGAGCATGTCCGAAGCACACGCAGCAAGCAGGCGTTCATTGTAGTTACTTTCCGTCACGCCGTCCTGTCCGATCATTTCGTCGTATGTGGGGAGCGTGACAGGAATCTGTGGCTGGGCCAATTGCTCCTCATCGACCAGGGGAAGAAATATGCTGTCTCCCCTGCAATCGCTGTTATAGCGGAAAGGAAAGTTGTTTTTCTCCATCAATACGATATCATTGCACTTCCAACCAGGGACGGCTGAACATGTCGGCGGCCGGCCGAGGATTTGCGTAAGCAGTTCGACACCGCGGCTGAGTGACCGGCTAACAGTCTGGGCGTCCATCGTATCGATATGCGCCTGCCATGCATGATGATCCCATGCATGCAGTCCCACCTCGTGACCGGCCTCGGCAGCCGAACTTATCACACCACCGAGTTTTTTACCAATCACCGGCCCGGGCCATAAAGTGCCCTTGAAAAGAATGTCCCATCCATAAAGTTTCGAGGCCTTCGTCCTTAGCATCTTCCATAGGAACTTCGGGCGAAGGAGCCGCCAAAGATGACGGCCCATGTTGTCGGGACCCACGGAAAAAAAGAACGACGCTTTTATCGCATGATCGGCAAAAAGTCTGCACAGATTCGGGACGCCAAGCTTCGTTCCCCTAAAAGTATCGACATCAACTCTCAGGCCTACTCTCATGGGACATTCTGCTTTTTTACCTTTTTGGCGATGGGGGAGGGCACGGAGACTATGGGTGCCACTTTGGCACCCGCAGGCTGCTTCGGCTTGAGTATTTCCGCTGCTCCTGTGTCGGTGAGGTCACCTTTGATCTCTATTACTCCGTGCCGGATAGCTTCCCGAAGGAAGAAATCCAGAGTCTGCTCAACGGACTCTT
>CAZHBL010000687.1:0-3025 GCA_964530105.1 uncultured Pirellulales bacterium
GTTCGAGAACGTAGTCTATGATTTCGGCGAAGTTGGCCCTAACAGGAAGAACACAGGCCAGATCAAGTTCACAAATACTGGAGAAGCCTTACTGGTGATCACGAAGGTTGACAGATGCTGCGGCGTCGTTACGAATCTGGAAAAGATGGAATATGAGCCGGGCGAAAGTGGCGCTTTGAAAGTAGCGTGGAACTCGGGGCCCCGGCAAAGCAAGATGAGGCGGAAACTTACGATACACAGCAACGACCCAAAAACGCCTCAGACTACACTTTCCCTTATGGCCAATGTCGTGCTGCAGGTTGACTGGGAGCCGAAGAGTCTGAGACTTTTGCTTAATGAGGAAAATGCCGGCTGTCCTATAATTACTATCAAGAGTATCGATAATCAGCCTTTTTCAATACTGGAATTCAAATCGACCGCCAATTGTATCGCTGCCGATTTTGATTCTTCAGTGGAAGCAACGAAGTTCATTCTCGAACCCAGGGTCAATATCGAGGCAATGCCAAAAAATTTCAAAGGGCGTATAGATATTAACCTGACACATCCGGAAGGGAAAACCGCCACGATTCTCTTTAGCGTGCTGCCAACATATACAGTTAGACCATCCATGATAATTGTTTGGGATGCTGAACCCGGAAAGCCGGTAGTCAAGAAAATCGACGTGCTAAATAACTATCAGAAGGATTTTGAGATTGAGTCAATAACTTCAAAGGACAATATTATAGGTATGAAAGTTCTGGAGCAGAGGAAAATTACTAACGGCTATCAGCTTGACGTGGAATTAACTACTCCGGCAGTCGAGAATAAAACGAACTTCAAGGATGAATTGTTTGTAAATATTAAAGGCGGCGAGAAGCTGGTAATTCGCTGTAACGGGCGTTATTCGAAAATAAAGCCCAAAACTGGAATACAGTAAAGATTATTAGCGTGTCATTTTTTAATGGAGTTGCAAACTGGATTTGTGAATATTTCAAAGGAGCATCATAGAGCATAGCCGAGGTGGTAATGACGGAGTATGGCAGAACAGATTTTAGCTCCGAAGCGAGAGTTCACGCTCTTGATGTGTTTATATTGCTAAGGTCAAGGCTAGGGGCGGGATTGCCGGCCGATTCGATATCGGTTCTAATTGAAAATTCATTGCTTAAAGATATTTTTTAATTAAACTATAGGTCGTTAATTGGACGAAGTTTACATCACAATCTGATTTGGAGATGATAATATGAAACGAAAATTCAAAATACATACTTCACAGATGATTTGTGTAATCTGTGGTTTGGCGTCGTTTTTGCAGATTGGTTGTCAAGAGCAGGCGAAAATGACAGCAGAAACCGCACCAACAATCAAGTTCGAGAGCTTAGTTTACGACTTCGGCGAAGTAGGCCCAAGTGTAATGAATACAGGCCAGTTCAAATTCACCAACACCGGGAAAGGCTTACTTGAAATCACGAAGGTCGCGAGATGCTGCGGCGTAGTCACCAAGCTGGACAAGATGAAGTACGCACCGGGTGAGAGCGGGACATTGGAAGTCGAATGGAACTCGGGACCTCTCGAAAGCACGATGACGAAAAATATCGTAGTGCACAGCAATGATCCGAATACCCCCGCGACTAATCTCACTATTAAAGCCAAAGTTGTGCTGCAAATCGACTGGGAGCCGAAGAGATTGAAGCTTTTCCTTGATGAGGAAAATGCCGGCTGTCCGAAAATCACAATCAGTAGCATTGATCATCGTCCATTTTCAATAACAGAATTCAAATCGACCGTCGATTGCATCACGGCTGATTATGATCCTTCGGTAAAAGCAACTAAATTCGTTCTTGAACCCAAAGTCGATATCGAAAAGCTGCAAAAAAGTCTCAAAGGACGTATCAATATCAGCCTTGATCATCCAATGGGAAATATGGCTGTTATTCTCTTTAGCGTGCTGCCAAAATATACGGTTAATCCGCCTTTACTTATAATTTTTAATGCTGAGCCGGAAAAACCGATTGTAAGGAAAATCTCAGTGCTCAACAACTATGGTAAGGAGTTTGAAATTGAGTCGCTGTCGTCTGAAAATGATATTGTCACCATAAAGCTTCTGAAGCAGAATAAAATTCGCAATGGCTATCAGTTTGACGTTGAAATAACACCACCGGCCGACGAGGGTAAAACAAGATTCACTGATTTGTTCTCAGTAAATATTAAGGGCGGCGAGAAGTTGTCAATTCGCTGTAACGGCTACTATACAAAAAGAAAAACCAAAGCTCAAACACAAGAAAGCACACTTGAAAAGCCCGACCAAAGCGATTAGACCTTGATGTACCAATTCTGTGTTGCTTCGGTCGTACTGAAAGCTAAATCCAGACCACTGAGATAAGCAGACGGCTTTTTATGTACAGAATAAAAGATGGTTAATAAATGAAGCGATTAATAACTTGTATTTGTATCTTAATAGTCGGAACTTCTTGTGTATTGAGAACCCCGAAGAGAACTCCAAAATATGAAAATGAGCGTTTGATGGTCGATTCGCTCACTGTTTTCTTAACTGGTAACGAGCTTGGAGCATTGAAGCCCTGTGGTTGTTCCGGCGGACAACTCGGGGGATTCGATAGACGCCCAGCCGTACTCAATACAGTGCCCGGGCAAAAAAGATTAATAATCAACACGGGTTCGTTTGTGGAAAGTGACAGCGAGCAGAACCTGATCAAGTACCATATCATTATCCAGGCCCTTCAATTTCTTGATTATGACTTAGTCAGTCTGAGTGAGAAAGACATCGAAATAGGCAGTAATCTTGGCCTATTAGAGGATATTGGGTCGGCTTTTAATGTCATAAGTCCTCACAGTACGTCTGAGATGAATGTGCCGGCGAAGTTTACAAAGCAATTCTCACTCAAAGGCAGAACTGTGCTCTCCACCGTAGTGGCCTTTGACCCGGAATCGACCACGGTAGAGCAAATCGAGGGGCTTTTCGCCCTTCCGTCCGGTGTGCCGACTCTCAATATCCTGATCCTGAGCAATAGCGATCCCGGAACTATTGAGT
>CAZHBL010000688.1:0-3014 GCA_964530105.1 uncultured Pirellulales bacterium
TATTGTTGTTTCTTGGTAGGGCGATTGTTTGTGCTGCACCAACTATTAATAACCATGCTGCAGACGGCATTGTCTTCGCTGAGTCTTCCGGCTCGTATGTATATCCTTGCTATAGGCCCGAAAATGACTACTATGCCGGATTGTTCAAATCGCACTTAATTTCGGTTTCTGAAGAATTTAACACACCACCTGTTAAATTTAACGTATCAACGGCTACAGTAATCATGATAAAAGCATTGCCCCCCGTGCCTGGAACACTTCTAATGGTTTTAGTTGGATTTTTGTGTGTTTCACTGGTTAAAGATCGCAGGATTTGGCTGACGACATTTTCAGGCCTGCTATGGGCCGGCCAGGCCGGAATTTCCTTATTGCCGCAGTTAGCATTAAATGTGTCCGGCGGGGGGCTAAGTGAAAATCAATCATCGTCTCATTATCTCGGTCGCTTATGCGAGCCAAAACAACCAAATCGTCTACGCAGTGATATTGAAGGTACCTACTATGTCGGCCTGTTGCGTCATTTAGCTGGAATTCCTAACGCCGAAACGTCATTCATACCTCGCATAAAGGTGCGGCATAAACTTAAACAGGATTCGGGGGGAATATCGCTATGGTTTTGCTGCCGAACCTATTGCTATGGTGAATCTGTCCAAAGCTTGTCTTATCCAAAGACCTTTGCTTTGCTTCAGGATAACCTTAATAAATCATTTCGTTATTATAAAAAAGCCCCTCATTTAGCAATAACGGTGATTTCATCATGCCTAAACCATGCAATCCACTGCCTGATTCAGAGAATCGAGCATCATAATTATTTTAATACAGTATTCATAAGTGCAAGCCTGGCCCGGGGGCCTCCGGATTTTAATTAAATCATCAGCCTCCTTTCCGTATAGGGTAACTAAACTCTTAGGCACAGAGATTGAAGTGGTTATTGTGAGGCATATCCGATTGTTACAGAATATAACAGACTCAGGAGAAATGTAGGATGAAAAGGTTAATGTTGGCTTATGTAGTAGCAGGACTGTTGTTTGCTGCTACGAGTTTTCAGGCCAGTCTGACCAATGTAAACTTTGAAACTGACGATCTCACAGGCTGGACGGCACTCTTGCCGGTCGGGGGTTCTGCAAGTGTCGTTACAGACTATAGCGAGCCTAAACCTTCGGCGACCACTGCAACGAGCTGGATCCCGACTGATGGCAGTTACTTTGCCATGCTGAAAACGGATGAGCCGGATAGTCTGAGCAAGTTATATCAGAGTTTTTATACATCACCAGGCGCGAGCCTGTCATTTGATTACTTCTGGGATTTCACAGACTACGTGCCCTATAATGATGCAGCCATGGGAAAGCTACTTTTAGGTATGGGAGCCAGTGGCACGGTAGCGAGCACGTTGTTTTCAAATTCTGTAAACACTAACTCGGCAAACTACTGTGGTTCCACCTGGGTTCCGGTCAGCTATCAATTCACTGCCGGTGGTAAGTATACGTTATTGATTGAGATAACGAATGGAATCGATAGCGGTCTTGACAGCTATGTCGACGTAGATAATGCTCACGTAACTATTCCCGCACTGGGTGCCGTGCTGCTTGGCCGTATTGGTATGGGCCTTATCGGATGGATGAGAAGAAGAATTCTGTAGGAGTGAATGATTCAAATTATGGCTTAATGGATGGGTAGGTATAAATACCGATTCTATACGATAAGGATTTCCTGCTCTATGAGAGGTTTTATAATAAGGAAGGATATATATGAAAGCTAAGGATGGTATGAGAATCTTGTCTAAGGTTACATTTTTGAAATATTGGACGTCACGAGTAAGCTTGTTTAGGCTTTTTGGAAGCAACCTGTTTGTGCTGCCTGTTTTCACAGTACTTTCAACGGTTTTTCAAAAACCAGTAAGAACGGCAGTATGTCTATCTGTGATCATGTTGCTATTCGGAGGATTAAACGCACCGGCAAATGCCATGCCGACTTTAAATCTGACTAACGCAGGCAATACCGGATACACAGATATTGCCTTTACCGGCAAACTTATGTTCCGAGTCACAATTGAAATCTATTCAGCAGATGTGGGGTATTTTACGGAAAATCCTCAAAAATACGGCTATATGATTTACGACTTCGATGACGGTAAGCTGATCAATTACAAATGGGGCAAGATGAATTGGAAGCTCAATAATGAAACCGGTCCTGGAGATTATATGCCAAACGGCATATTTGGCGACGGGACATTTGCCTTTTTATTTCCGAAGTTCGATCAAGGTTATCCAAATGAACCCGGAATCAAGGATTTGGATGTCAAAGCGGAAACGCCGCTGCCGGTGATTCCAGCTCCGGGAGCTATCGTTTTAGGCAGCATCGGTTTATGTCTTATCAGTTGGCTGCGAAGAAGAGAAACGCTATAACCGGATACTAACATTTGCATTAGAGGAGGAGAATAGGTCGAAAAAGGCGGAGGCTGTATTAGTTCGCCTTTTTCGATCTTTATGATCAGGATTATTGTCCCTGCCGCCGAAGCTGATTTTTAAAATACTGCAGCAGGCAGAATCAGCCAATTGGTGTGGCTCGCCAGTTTCCGATGCCGTCCCACCAGAAATTGATGTAGTCGACAATAGCTTTGTTTCGGTACTTCTGTTTGCAGATAGACATCGTCATATCACGAAGCTCCCGCATGCAGCTCAGTCCCCCCGTTTGCCAGGCACTGACTCCTATACCGACCGTTTCCTGCTCAACCTGCTTTAGATCCGTTATATCTGCTGTCAAAAGTTTGGCAAGTTTTTCGGCCTTGGGTTTCAGTATTTCCTGCCAATAAAGCCTGTCCGATTCTTCTTTCTCTATAACTTCTTCAAGCAAACGCACTCCGTCCTTTTGTTTCTTGTCCCGTTCGATTTTGGACTGGGTCAGTCGTTGAGCGCGGTGTTTTCGACTGGCCGGCAATATCATTTCAATCAGACCAATCGCTGGATCGACAATCACCCATACCAGAAATGTTGTCCCAAGAGATCCCATTGCGATTC
>CAZHBL010000689.1:0-3011 GCA_964530105.1 uncultured Pirellulales bacterium
GACCGCCCGCCGAATCAGGGAACAATACGCGCCGATTGTCGTCGCACATCCCGCTGCGAATAGGAAGCCGTCCCGTCAGAAGCGCCGCCCGGCTCGGCGTGCACACCGAGGCGCCGACATAAAAGTTCGTCCATTTCTGGCCCTCGGCAGCCATTTTGTCAAGGTTTGGCGTGCGAATCGTCGGATGGCCATAACAGCTTAAGTCGCCGTAGCCCATGTCATCGCAAAATATGATAATGAAGTTCGGCTTTTTCGATGATGACAGGGTGGCAGCCTCAAGCGAAGCTTGCGGATGGATTTGCTCGGCGCATCCACCCAGCATAAAAACTCCGGCCCCAAGACCGATGGATTTGATGAATTGTCGGCGGTTGATATAAGTGCTCATAGAAAGGCTCCTTCACGCGTTTTTTTGAATATTGAAAATGTCACATGAGGCTATAATAACGAGTCAGCAGCAATCGTGCAAGAAAACAGGCAGTCATAACCTTAAACCGAGAGTAACTTTTTGTAAGGCCAGAGTGTCGTGTGCAAGGAGATTTCATCTTGAACCAGGTCAGAATCGTCCCGCTTGATACAACACTACATATTGATAAGACCGCTATCGGCCCAAAAGCCCTCAGCCTTATCCACCTGGGCCAAATTGGGCTTAAAATTCCTGCCGGCTTTTGCATTACAGCTACTGTATTCCGGGAGCATCTTGAACATAATAACCTGCTCGACCGCCTCAAAGCCGTTGTGGACGAACTCGCCAAAACAGGAAGCCAGGCAAAAGAAAAAATCCTTTCGACTCTCCGGCAGGCCATCTTACAGGCACCAATGGCCGAGACGAGCCGGCAAGAGACTCGAAGAAAAAGGAGTGCTGAAAAACGAAGACGATATATTCTTTTTAAGGTATGAAGAGATTGTGCCTGTAGTACAGAGCAATGCTGACTTTGATGTCCACCAGGTTATAATGTCTCGGCGGGCTGAATATGATAAAAACAGTACGGTAACGCCGCCTGACGTTGTCTTTGGAAAATTCGATCCGGATAATTACATACCTGATGCCATAGATGAGCAGGCACAGGAGCTTAAAGGCCTTGGTGTAAGTCCCGGTATTGCTACAGGCAAGGCGAGAGTGATACTCAGAGCCGATACAAACGAGCAGCTTTTGGCGGGTGAGATTCTGGTTGCGCCGTTCACGGATCCGGGATGGACGCCTTATTTTGTTCCGGCTTCTGCAATAGTTATGGACGAGGGCGGAGTTATCTCTCATGGCAGTATCGTAGCCCGCGAGTACGGCCTGCCCGCCGTGGTAAATGTAGGGATCGCCACTAAAATTATCAAGACCGGCCAGAAGATACAGGTGGACGGCAACCGAGGCGTGGTCAGAATACTTAAATAACAGCCGGTGATTATCGACCTACTTTAGCAGCCATTGATGAAAGAACGCCCCGACGAGCCAGACGGCAAAGCTTGCACAAAGCACGATCCACAAAGGCAGGTGCTTCTGGAAACATACAAAAGCCACGAGAAAGAACAAAATGGTCGGCACGATTCCACACAACGCACCTTTCGTGTAATCGGTCATCAGGGCAAAGTTGCCGGGATTGTCGAGGTAAAGCCAGACAAGGACGATAAGCCCGGTCAACGGCATCACGGCAATCAGCCCGGCCAAAGTCGGCACCTTGCGGGCTATCGCCGCACAAATGCTGATAACACATACACTAATCAATAGTTTGATTGCGAATTTCATATCGAACGATAGATTTTTCTCTCCGGATGATTATTTGAAAAACCGGATGGTGAGCGGGTAGCGATAATGCTCGCCGTTATTGCTTTTAACCGCTGCGATAAGCATGAAGACCAGGTCAAAAATATACACCGCCGGCAGCAAAACAAAGCCGACGCACAGAAAACAAAGAAGCCCTGCCGCAAGCGCATATATTAATATCGAGATCTGAAAGTTCACTGCCTCTTTGCCGTGCTCATCTACAAATCCGAATTCATCTTTCTTTACCTGCCAGATAATCAACGGCGCAATGATGCTGCCAAAAATCGGCGTCATAGGAATTAATCCTGCGAGACCCCCAAGATGGCAGAACATCGCCCACATGCGAGCGTCCTTGCTGATCTCTTCATTAGCCTCTGTCACAATCCAACTCCCTTCATATGTGGGTGCGATATTTCGCACCATTTATTTACATTGATGGAAGATTGGTGCGATTCATCGCACCCACACGCATTTTAGGCAAAATCCGGCTAAAGGAGCAAGAATAAAATTCTGCCGGGCCGGCTCGGTTTTCCCAAACGGATGATTTATTACTGTTCGTCTCGGCCGCTGCGCGGGCCGGCGTCACTGACATCAATCGGTTTTATGCCGAGCTTGAGTGCGGGCGAGTCGGGGGCGAATCTGACCCGTCCTTTTTCAAACTCGGTAATATGCGGATCGGCCGTAAGATTTTTCCCGTCGGCCTCGAACGAATAACTGCCCGCCTGGCTGTAGTCCTTCAGCTTGCGGCACTGAATTTTCCCTTCGGCGCTGAACAGCACGTTATTCCGCAGCGTTGTAATCGCATCCGGGTTCTCCAGCACAATTTGACCTTTGGCGCACATAACATTCCGCTCGAAAGTATAGTCCGATGACCTGGGAAACGTAATCCTGGCGTCGGCATCGCTGATGAAAACGTTGTTGCGTATGGTATTGCCTTTGGCCATGTGATTGTGGGACGGCCGGACGACACCAACCGAAAGATTGCCTTCGACAAGACAATTCTCCGATCGCTCATCGAGGTAATAAGCTGAGGCTCCGTATCCGCCGGTGTCGATAATATCCCGGATGAAATTGCCCCGCAGTACGAGGTCTTTGCCCGCGAAGCAGTAGATTCCGCCACCATCGTGAAGCTCTTTCATCGCATGGTAAATCAGATTATGCTCGATCCGGTTTCGCTCGCCGCCGCAGTTGATAGCGGTATAAGGACAATCGTGGATCTCGTTGTGGCTTATAATGCAGTCCCTGCCGCCGCCCTGCA
>CAZHBL010000690.1:0-3010 GCA_964530105.1 uncultured Pirellulales bacterium
CCTGGCCGCAGAACAGATAGCCGTTAATCAAATCGATGGCGATATCGACCAGCGGTCTGCCGTACAAGTCCATATATTCGTTGCCCTGCTGCTTCACATAAGCTGCCACTTCCTGTAAAAGCTCCCTTTGTTTGGTCAGCATTTCCAGCAGGTCCGCGACTTCGCTGTCGTATTCCTGCTCGGCCAGTTCTGCCATGAATTTCTCAGCCGTCCCGCTGCAGACGCCTCGGACCGCCGCGACTACCTGCAACTGGCTCGTCCCCTCGTAGATGGTCGTGATTCGGGCGTCCCTGGCGAGCCGTTCGCAGGCGTAGTCCCGCATGTAACCGCTGCCGCCGAGCACCTGAATCGAATCGTACGCCACGCTGTTGCACATCTCCGAGCAGTAGTACTTGCTCATCGGCGTTAGCATTGCCGCGTATCGTTTGTATTTTCGTGAGTCGTTCTTGAGTTGCTTGGCCTCGGCTTTGTCTTCCGGCGGATTCGTTTCGAGCTTTTTGGCGTAACCGATTTCCAGATCCACAACACGCGAGGTCTCGTACAGCAGCGCCCGTCCGGCCTCAATAGCAATCTTCATATCGATCAGCATGTCACGCACGGCCGGCAGCTTTTCGATTGCCACAGCGAACTGCTTTCTTGTACTGGCATAATCGCGGGCGATGCGGTACGCCGCTTCGGCGATTCCCATCGACTGGCCTGCAATCCCGATACGCGCGCCGTTCATCAGGCTCATAACATAGGTGACAAGTCCGCGCTGGCGCTCGCCGATTATTTCACAGGGCGTATTATCGAAGAATATCTCGCACGTAGGCGAGCCGTGGATCCCTAATTTGTCTTCCAGCCGGCGGATGTGCACCGTGGAGCCCTGCTCGCAGACAAACAAACTCAGGCCGAGCCCGCCGCTACGGTCCGGTTCACTTCGGGCAAGCACCAGCAGCACCTCGCCGCAGCCGTTTGTGATAAAACGCTTGACTCCGTGCAGGAACCAGTTGCCGGCGGCGTCCTGGAATGCACGGAGCTTGACGGCCTGCAAATCGGAGCCGGCATCAGGCTCGGTCAAGACCATAGCGCCGGTGACTTTGCCGGCGGAAAAATTGTGCAGGTATTTCTGCTTGATTTCTTCAGAGGCAAACGCGTTGATGGTCTCGGCGATGCCCTGAAGGCCGAAGATGTTCATCAACGCCGCATCGGCGCGCGAGAGAATCTCGATGGCCATCGAATAGATTATATTCGGAAAATTCAGCCCGCCGAAGCAGTGGGGCAGCGTAAAGCCCATCACTTCTGCTTGACCGAGCTTTTCGATAGCCTCGGCGATGCCCTTGGCACGTGTTACTGTGCCGTTCTCGTTGAGAACATTGCCCTGGCGGTCCACATTTTCTGCCCGCGGCGCGATGAACTCAGCACATAGCTGGCCCAGTGAATCCAATACCATTTCATAATTCTGTATCGCTTCATTGGCGTCGGTCGGAGCGTGGTCGAACTCTCCGGCGAACTTGAAGCCCTCCTCGCAGATTTCCGCCGAGGTGCTCAGATCCATATGCCGGAATAAAAATTGTATATCGTTATTGTCACTATAAAAATTTGCCATTCTTTCCTCACGTATTTCGTATCTTGTATCTCGTATCTCGTATTATTGTATAGATCGGAATCATACGATCTTTTTAATTAAATTGCTTAACATACGAGATTCATGATCGAGTTTCTCCAGCAAAGAGGTTTTCTTATGTTCGTCAATATATTTCAATTCTGCTGCAATCTCGATTATAGTTTCCAGTTCGGCACACGAGCCTAATGCTATGTATAAAAACTGTTTGTATTCCTTATTGTGAAGGCGATTAAAACCTTCAGCAATATTCGAAGGTATGGAAACTGAACTCCGATTCATTTGACTGCTCAAGCCGTAAAGTTCCTGTTTGGGAAAGCTGCTCGATGCTATGTAAACCTCTTTGACAATTTCCATCCCTTTCTTCCAGACATCCAAATCCCTGAAGTTTCTAATTTTGTCAACCATAATTAATCTCTGCATCTTCGACGTTATACGATTCACGAGATACGAGATACGGACCGGATAGATTTTATCATCATCGGCACGACCTCGTTCAAATCACCGATGATTTTGTAGTGGGCGACTCCGAAGATCGGGGCGTCGGGATCGTTGTTGATGGCGATGATTTTCTGGCTCTGTGACATTCCCGCCTGGTGCTGGATCGCGCCGCTGATCCCGACGGCGATATACAGGCTCGGCCGGACCGTCGTGCCCGTCTGGCCGACCTGATGGTCGTGGTCGATAAAGCCAAGGTCAACCGCCGCTCTGGTTGCCGCCGGTGCTCCGCCGAGACAGTTTGCCAGGTCCCAGACGAGCCTGAAATTGTCCTTGCTGCCGACTCCGGCTCCGCCGGCAACGATTATTCTCGCGGCTTTCAGGTCCACTTTCTTCGGGCGTTTGTGCTCTTCGAGGATCTCCAGCGGCAAATCCGACTTGGCAAGTGTCACCTTCTCTTCGATGATCTCGCCCCGGTGTTTTACATCGGGCTCCGGCATCGGCATGACGCCCTCGCGGACGGTCGCCATCTGCGGCCAGCGGTCGTGATTGATAATCGTCGCGACGATATTTCCGCCGAAGGCCGGCCTTATCTGGAACAGAAGATTCTTATGCACCTTTTTGTCCTTAGCGTTTGTGTGGTCGCCGATCTGCAGGTCCGTACAGTCGGCGGTTAGACCCGCCCTGGTCGCGCTGGCAATCCGCGGCGCCAAATCTCGCCCGGCAATCGTCGCCCCGTAGAGCACAATCTGTGGGGTGTGCTTGTGAATCAGATCGTAAATCACCTTTGCATAGCTGTTCGTCTGGTAGGTTCGAAGCAGCGGATGCTCGGCGAGGTAGACCTTATCGGCTCCGTATTGAATGAGCTTCGTCGCGAGTTCTTTGACGCCGTCGCCCAGGACGACCGCGGCCAATTTCACGCCCAGCGTATCGGCAAGATGCCGGGCCTTGCTCATCAGCTCGACCGGC
>CAZHBL010000691.1:0-3009 GCA_964530105.1 uncultured Pirellulales bacterium
GATTCGTATCCTTGTCGGCCACGGCCTGAACTTCAAGACAATCCACCGCCTCGGACGCCTGCAGAAGAAGCTGCCCGCCCGAATTGAGACCAAGTATCGCCGTATTCAATTTACCTTCATTCATACTCGCAAAAACTCCTATATTTGCGCTCTATCAAAGGTCATACGGAACAAATCCAATAAGGTGCTAATTTTACTTCGATTAAGCAAAAATGAAACAATTAAAAACCAATTTTTACCGCCGGGATATGCCTTCTATGTGAAATCTATATCATAGCAAGTTTATAAGGAACCAAATGATACGCCGACAAGAGTGTTGCCTTTCATGGAATCGCCGGTACTATAATTCATAATTGTAATAGTTTATGATGGAAAAATCGGCCAAGTTGGTAGCCAGTTCTATCAATAGCGGGTATAATACCCTGATATCGCAGCATCCCGTAAACACAGGAGTAACGCATATGAAGTCAAATTGGAAATTTCAGTTGGATGTACAATCTCAGGTTAGTCATGATAAGCACGTGAATCTGTTGGTCTTGAAAAGGACGTTCGTTTTCGTATTGATCTTGTGTTCAGCAGTATTCTCGCAAGCACAGCAGCCAATGCACCTGGATTCATCGAAATCGATCCAGCAACGGGTTGAAGACTTGCTGGGACGCATGACACTTGAGGAAAAGATCGGGCAAATGAACATGCCCTGTTCCTATCTGAGTGTCTTTGGCAGAACTCACGAGGAGCACATCGAGTTCGCAAAGAGATTCACGGCCGGAACGTTACGGGAAGACCTCGGGCCAGGCGGAGGCTTCTTTACGCTGGCTAACAGCGTTCTCGACCAGGGAACTGAACAACAAGCGAACGTCTTCAATAGCCTCCAGGAAATTGCGACCCAAAAGACCCGCCTGAAAATTCCGCTTTTGCAGACCGAAGAGGGGACACACGGATTGATGTGTTCCGATGCCACGATCTTTCCCGAAGGTCTGGCCATTGGAAGCATGTGGAACCCTGACCTTGTAGAAAAAATATATACTATCGCAGCAAGAGAAGCACGGGCCGTCGGGATTCACCAGCTTTTCACACTGGTTATTGAGCCGATACGCGATCCCCGTCTCGGGAGAAATCAAGAGGCTTTTAGCGAAGACCCTTACCTGGTTTCCTGTATCGCCGGAGCAATTGTGAAAGGGATTCAAGGAGATAACATATCGGCCCCGGATAAATGCGTCGCCGGTTTCTGTCACTACCCCGGACAAAGCCAGCCTGTAAGCGGGCTCGAACGAGGGGCGATGGAAATTTCAGAACGGACTTTGCGCAGCGTCTTTTTGCCGTCGTGGGAGACGGCAATCAAAGAAGGCGGGGCATTAGGGGTTATGGCCACCTATCCCGCTATTGACGGTATCGCAACGCACGGTTCTTCATATATTCTCACTGACATTCTCCGGCACGAATTCGGGTTCGAAGGTCTGGTCCTGTGTGAAGGCGGCGGTTTGAGCACACTGGTATATGAAGGCTTTGCCAGGAACCAGAAAGAAGCGGGGATCATGGCTCTGAACGCGGGTGTCGATGTAGGGATTTCCTATGAAGAAGCCTATCAGAAACCGCTTGAGCAAAGCGTTCGGGAAGGGCTGGTTTCCGAGGACCTTGTTGATCGTGCGGTCAAGCGAATTCTCAGGCAGAAATTCAGGTTGGGCCTGTTCGAAAGGCCTTTCGTAGATGTAGAGCGGGCTAAAAGTATTGTTCATAGAAAAGAGCACCAGGATATAGCATACCAGGCTGCGAAAGAGGCTATTGTATTATTGAAGAATGAGAACCAACTGCTGCCCTTGAGCAAAGACATAAAATCGATTGCAGTTATAGGCCCGAATGCCGATAACGAAAAGAATCAGCTCGGCGACTACACTTCGATAAACGTGACACAGCACATTATCACCATCCTCGAAGGCATAAAATCAAAAGTCGGGCAGGACGCCAACGTCCGTTATGTCAAGGGCTGTAACGTCGTCGGTGATGACTTGAACGAGATTAAACAGGCAGCCGAGGCGGCAAGCCAATCCAACGCGGCAATCGTTGTCGTGGGTGAAAACGAGTGGCGTACGCCTGGCAAGAAAGGAACAGTCGGCGAAGGCTATGACGCCGCCACTTTGGAATTGACCGGAATGCAGCAGGAATTAGTCAAAGCGGTTTATAATACCGGAAAGCCGACGGTCGTTGTTCTGGTCAACGGAC
The DNA here is from genome assembly GCA_964530105.1 of uncultured Pirellulales bacterium. Lineage (GTDB taxonomy): Bacteria > Planctomycetota > Phycisphaerae > Sedimentisphaerales > Anaerobacaceae > JAFGPJ01. Next base: position 2,221 of record CAZHBL010000691.1, read on the forward strand.
GTCCTTTAGCGACGCGCTGGATTGCCGAGCATGTGCCGGCGATTATCGAAGCATGGTGTCCGGGCGAGAAGGGAGGCGCCGCAGTGGCCGATGTTCTGTTCGGAGACTACAATCCGAGCGGACACCTTGCCATTACAATTCCAAGGCATGCAGGACAGCTACCGGTCTATTACAATTACCCTCCATCCAAAAAATACTGGCTCGAAAACGCCTGGGGAAAACCTTATGTAGATATGGACCCGAAACCGTTATACGCTTTTGGTCATGGACTCAACTACACTACGTTTAAATACAGCAACCTTGAAATCACTCCCGGCAAAACCGGTCCGGGCGGCAAAGTTAATATTGGAATTACGATAACGAATTCCGGAGATCGTGCCGGAGCAGACGTCGTACAGCTCTATATCAATGATCCTATCAGTTCTGTTTCAACTCCGGTCAAGGAGCTAAAGGGTTTCAGAAAGGTTTGGCTGGAACCGGGGCAGTCCGCTAAGGTCCAGTTTGAGCTGGGTCCAAGGCATTTGTCCCTGGTTAATCGCTATCTCAAGAGAGTGGTGGAGCCCGGAGAATTCAAAGTTATGATTGGTCACAGCAGCGATGAAATTGTTTTACAGGGCACTTTCAATATTACAAACGAATCTTGATATATGACCGGTTAAAATCTTCGTCTATAAAAGGGAGTTTTTGTGAAACTGAGCTACCTTGACTATGCGGTGTTTATCCTGTACGTCGGCCTTGTCGTTCTAATCGGATTCTGGGTCGCCCGCCGGGAGAAAAAATCCGCCAGAG
>CAZHBL010000692.1:0-3009 GCA_964530105.1 uncultured Pirellulales bacterium
TAATCACAATCGGGCCCTGGTCGATGGCCACATAGCCGGGCGCAAACCAGTTCTCCGTTAGATTGAAAGCATCGAAGAAACCGAACGGCCCCCATAAATCCTCGCCGTACGTGTGATAGAACTCCTTCAAGGTTGCAATGGACTCGGCCGGCACATAAGGCATGGCGCTGAGTGCGGCGGTAGGAGCAATAGTACCGTTATCACTCGTAGGTGAATGGGCACCGTAGCCCCACGGATCAAAGCTGGCGGTTAAGCCCCAGACCAGGTCACTATAACCGGTATACTCGTGGGGATTTTCAATGCAATATGCACGGTTGATAAGGGAGATATTGCGGCTGTTATCGAAATAGTTGCAGTAATTATCGCTCTTGTCGCGCGGGTCAAAGCCCAGGTAGCTGTAATGGGTGAAGAACAGCGGCCCGCCTTTCTCCTGGCCAACCGCCTGAACATAATCATAGTAAGTATTGCCGTTGGCGTAGTCCTCGGAAGCCGCCCAGCCATTGTAATAGCAGGGGGCCGGTATCGGATGCGTCGGCGAAGCAATCGCCAGCAGATAAGTAATCATGCACTCATTATAGCCGGCCACGGGGTGGTTCATTTGCCATTCGTAATTCGGCGACCAGTGCCAGTACAGCTCCTGGCTATATGGACTCCGGCGATACCAATCCCATTCGACCTGCTCCCACATTCGCGTGGCTCTATCGCGGATCTCCGTCTCGACAGGGTCATTCGGATCATCGAAGTACTGCCGCACCGTGAGCATGCCCTGTACGAGGTATGAGGTTTCGACCAGGTCGCCGCCGTCATCAAACTCGCCGAACGGCTTTGTCTCGCCTGTAGCGCCGTTAATCCAGTGCGACCAGGCGCCATGGTAACGGCTTGCCTTTTCGTCCAGGAAAGTCAAAATCTGCAGGACCCGGCCGGCAGCCTGGGTGCGGCTGACAAATTCGCGCTCGGCACCGACACAAATAGCCATCAGGCCCATGCCTGTGCCGCCGGATGTGCAGGTATCCGTGCTGTGACCTAATTCATATCCTTCTCTCACTAATCCGCTGACCGGATGGCTGTAGTCCCAGAAGTAACTGAAGACGGCTTCCTGCACGGAAGTAAGAAGCTGCTCATCGGTCATCGCGTAAGAGGTGGCGGAAACGATATTCGAAGGCCCGGATTCCCCGCCGCCAAGTATTGCCGCAGACTTTACGTAATAATAGTAGGTCCGGTCATTCGCACCGAAAAAGTCGCTATAAACAGAGAACGTATGTGCCGAATCATTTAGTTTGGTAAAGGGGCCCTCGTTGGAGTCGGCGCGATAGATGTTGTAGCCCTCCAGATTGGGATCCGTATCGAACTGCCATTTGAGATCTATTCTGCTGTCATGACCGACGGCAGTCACATCATTGGGAGCAGGCGGCGGTGGAGGCGGAGCAGGAGGTTCCGGATTAGCGAGAGCGCCGATTTCCTCGGCAGTCAGCGCGCGGTTATAGATACGCACTTCGTCGATGAGGCCGTTCCAGTAGCGATTCGGCGTCTGTCCGTTTTCGCCGATAAGGACTCTGCTCCATCTTCTGTTTATGCTGCCGTGAACCGATTTGGAATTTATGTTAATACCATCTTGATAGATGTAGAGCTTCGCGCCATCGTACACCCCGGCGATGTGATGCCAGTTCTCGTCGTTCACTTCGTTGCTGTAAACTTCCGGCCACCCACCTCCCACAAGGCCGAGGCAAAGAAATGCGACTCGATTGTCGTCGCGGGTCCTGGCCAGAACCCAGTCGTCTCCTTTGTTAATGATGGCATTCCAATTTCGATCAAACGCCCGGACCTTTATCCAGCACGCGACCGTGATTGCTTCGGTGAACGTAAGGGATGGATCATCGCCGACATCGACATAGTCGCCGTCACCGTCGAAGCTCAAACACCAGCCGCGATTCGGGTCGTCCACCCAGGTCGGGTCGCCGATGAGGGTGCCGTGGTTGCTGCCGACGGTATCATTGGCGTCGCCGTCTAATTGCCAGTAGCTGACAAGATTAGGGTCATTCTCAAACGCTAAAGCCGAACCGGCCGGCACAAGTATCGGTGCCAGCACCAATAGCGCTACACTCATAATACCAGGGGCATTCTTTCTCATCGATTATCTCCTCTCAAAAATTGTAAAAGTTATTGAGAAGTTATTCAGGACAGCCGCCGTATTGACTGCGCACTGTCTCAAAGCCACATTAGTAACGAGCGTAAATCCTGGAAATCTCTGTATCTTTGCCCGCCTACTAAAAAGGAATGTACACTAATTATGCAAAATAGTCAAGAAAAAACAAGCCGTTGCGCTTCGCGGCCGGATTTGCGCCCCGCTCCAATATCGAAGATATGGCCTTTCCTGGACGGAGTCGATATCAAAGCCTGACTTCTTTTCTTTCTCTAAGCGGAGAATTTACTTGACTTTCATTGCCAGAACATATATAATACGTATATGATTATATTCAATAGGGGGTGAAGAATAATGGAACGATTAAATTACTTCAGTCTTAATATTATCGTTGTTGTTGTGATTACGTTTGTGTACCTTGCCTACAGGGTGTTCTAAATCAATAGTAATCCACCGGCTCTGCCGGTGAGAATTGAAAAGGCTCTGCCGTTTCTTGCGTATTTTTAAAGATAATGCGCACGGACCCTTGTTATTGTTCTTTTTACTTTTTTACTTATTTCTTCTGCTTCGACCAATAGGCAAAACCGAATTTCCCGAAATATACTTAAATTAATAGGTGGATGCCCTTAGTATTTTAGATCCCCTCTTCGCTGCCTGAAGGTGCACCATGACTCAGAGCTGACATAAGTTATGGTGCAGATATTGTTCAAATATGGTAATTAAAGAAGTATGAAATCTATCGGCAAAACCAAGTCTTCTCTTAAGTCAAATTCCTTTATTTAGTGGATATTGTTACTCTACAATGGTGAATAATGGAGATGGAGCCAATTATTCCTGCCATTTTGTTCTCGTAAAACGGGGTGCGTTCC
>CAZHBL010000693.1:0-3003 GCA_964530105.1 uncultured Pirellulales bacterium
TTTGCCGAGCCTTTCGACCTTGCCGGGACAGGAGGCAACATAAACCAGAAACCGCTCTTTGTGCTGTCTCCGGTCGATTCTGAGGAAGGAGATTACCATTTATTGCCGGATTCTCCCTGCATGAATGCCGGTGACCCTGACTTTGCCGATAACGATAAACTGGATTTTGACGGCCAGCCACGGGTGCTGGGCAGGAGGATTGATATTGGCGCCGATGAGGTTATGCCGGAAATACATGTCACCAAACCTGCCGGCTGGGAGGTTTGGACTTCCGGAAGCACACACGAAATCCAATGGTCCGGCAGAGCCGGCGGTGCCGTGGATATTTTACTCAGTACGAATGGCGGCGCCGACTGGCAAACTATCGAAAAAAACATCCATGATACCGGCAGCGAAATGTTTGCTCTGCCTGAGACGGTCGATTCCAGCGATTGTCTGGTTTCAGTTGTTCCCAGCATTCCCAATCCCAACATTATATGCACGGAAAGCGGTGTATTTACGATCAAGCCGTACTCGCCCGGTGTTGCGGTTGAGTCAAAATGGAAATCATTCGGCGGCGATTTCACCCGCACCGGCTTGAGTGACAGCAACGGGCCGGAGTCCGGCTGTATCAAATGGCAGTTCGAAACCACCAGGGCCGTATCGGCAAGTGTTACCGTCGGTGTCGATAACAGAATCTACATCCCCTGCGAAGACGGCAAATTGTACGCTCTTGATCCAAATGGCTTACTCATCTTGAGTTACGATGCGAATTCGCCGCTCATAAGCTCACCAACCATAGGCCCCGACGGCACCGTATATGTCGGAGGCCTCAATGGAAGACTTTATGCTATTGATATTAACGGTAACCTGAGCTGGACACACGACACAGGGGGCTTCGTCTACTCGTCCCCGGCCGTATCGGCGGACGGCAAAATTTACGTCGGTTCACAAGACGGCGTTCTTTACGCTCTGGACTGGGACGGCAGTAATTTATGGAGATTTGAAACAAAGGGGCCAGGTGAGGTACTAAGGGGTTCCATTTTTGCCTCACCGGCAATAAGTGCCGACGAAACTGTCTATATCGCCGGCTTGTATGACCCGAATTTGTATGCGCTTAATCCCATCAACGGCTCTATAAAATGGACATGTAACTTCGAATCTCGAGGCTGGCCTTTTGCCTCACCTGTTATTGCGGATGACGGCACAATATACCAGACATTGCTGTACGACACCAACCTTTACGCAATTGATCCCCAAAGCGGCAGTATTATCTGGTCGGTAGATTTGGCCGACCCGGGAAGCGGCTGGTTCGACCCTAACTATGCGCAGGAGTTTGGCGACGCAGATGGCTGGTCAGAACCGGCATTAGGGCCGGACGGCACAATTTACGTCAGCTTTGACGATCCGTACTTAAGAGCAGTCGATCCAACCGGCGAAATTCAATGGGCAACTCGGCTGGGTGACATGGGTGGATTCACCTTGACGATTAGCAATAACGGCAACATTTACGCCGCATGTGACGATGGCAACCTCTATGTACTCAATCTTGATGGCGAGGAAATTGCCCGGTTCCAGAGTGACTCATGGTTGAACTTCCCCGTCATTGCGGACAATTTATTAATCGTTGCCGATTCGAAGGATAATTCGCTGCTGGTTACATATGAGAACAACAAGGTCTATGCTATCTCGCCGGAATGCTCCGAAGACCAGGTACCCGATCTATACTGGCCCGCAGACTTAAATTCAGATGGGGCTATAAACGTCACTGATATGACCCTTTTGGCGACTTATTGGCTGAATTGAACGGATTATTGGCTAAGTAAGGAGCAATAAAATCATGAAAGATAAAACCAAATTTACAAAAAAAGAAATCCTTGTATTCATGGGTTGTGCAGTTTTGCTGCTGATAAACATCAGAGCCATTGGCAGCGGCGGGCGTGGAAAAGCCAAACGTCTGGTCTGTCTTGCGAATCTGAAGCAGCTTACGCTCGCATGGAATATATACGCAGATGATAACGACGGAAAAATCGTGAACGGCGAGGCATACGAAGGAGCAAATGGTACGGCGCCATTTCCCAGAGCTGGTATGCACAAAGGCGAATTGTGGTGGACAGGTGACGGAATTGCACCAGGTTATATGATAGGTGAAACGCTGCCTGAGGACATCCAACTGAAAGCTATTAGAGCAGGAGCGCTATGGCCATATTGCGGGGACGTGAAACTTTACCGCTGCCCGAGCGGTGCCCCGTTGAATATGCGGCACTATACGATTGTCGATTCAATGAACGGTCTTCACAGGGACGGAACATATATTGGTAATAGCGGAGTAATAGTCGGCGAAACGGTACTCTGGATCAAGAACAAGACCGACATTTGGATTCCGGGCCCTTCACAGAGAATCGTCTTTATTGATGAAGGTCGGACGACGCCGGACAGTTATGCCGTTCATTATCTTCAAGAGCGATGGTGGGATCCCGTACCCGTGCGGCATGGGGACGGAACGAATCTTTCGTTTGCAGACGGACACGCCGAACCGTGGACGTGGCAAGGCAAAAAGACAATAGATACCGGCAGAATGACTAATCCATTGCACCAGATGCTGCCTGAAACACCTGAAGAGTTCCAGGATTTGTACAGGATGCAGAAAGGCGTATGGGGAAGATTAGGTTATGTGCCAAGTTATCCATAGACATGGTTTTACGAGACAATTATGAGACATGAATTTCACTTTTCGAAAAAAGATTCCATTTTTGTTTTGGTTTGCGTTGTAATTCTGTTGATGAGCATCGGAGCCATCGGCAGCAGCGGCCACAGAAGAGCCAAAGAGATGGTGTGCCTTTCAAACCTGTTTAAATGGGGTGCTATCTTTCAGACGTATACAAATAATAACAAAGGCTATTTCTACAGCGGTGTCAGCGGTACTCCAGGATATTGGTGGATAGCTGAACTTGAGGAGCGTTATCAGAGCTGATATGGAACGACCGTTGTCAAGTCGATAAACTCAATTATTTTTTCTTTTTT
>CAZHBL010000694.1:0-3002 GCA_964530105.1 uncultured Pirellulales bacterium
GCCGAGCTGACTGCCATGGCCGAAAAAGCCGAACCTTTTACCCGCCATATCGATGTCGATTATAGCGGATTCCTCGCCCCGGGCGATATGCCGAAAAGAATTAATGACTACCTGACCGAGACAGGCCAAAAACCAATCGACGATAAGGGGCAAATAACAAGGGCAATCCTGGAAAATCTTGCCCTGAAGTACCGCTCGGTAATGGAGGCTGTTGAAGATGTCGCCGGACATAAGATCGAAGTTTTGCATATCGTCGGAGGAGGCATACAGAACGAGCTGCTCTGCCAGTTTACGGCCAACGCCCTCGGCAGGAAAGTTATCACCGGCCCCATCGAGGCTACAGCCAGCGGCAATATCCTCATGCAGGCCATAGCAACCGGACAGATAACAACGCTTGCCGAGGCCCGTCAGATCGTCCGCAATTCATTCGAGCTAAAAGAATACGAGCCACAGGATACCTCGCTCTGGCAAAAGCAATATGAAAAAAGCAAAAAGTGAAAAAGGATTTAAGCTTTGATCGAAAAACTCGAACATGAACTGGATAGTTTCGATCCGTACCAAAGAAAAAATGCCCTGTCGGCTCTATGTGAGAAAGTCGAGGCCGGGCAAATCAATTTGCCCGAGCCCGGCACTGATGTAAACATTCACTGCCATACCTTTTTCTCTTACAACACTTACGGCTATTCGCCCAGCAAATTCGCCTGGCTGGCGCGCAAGGCCGGTTTGGCCGTCGCGGGTGTCGTCGATTTCGACGTATTAGATGCCCTCGATGAATTTCTGGATGCCTGTCAGCTTCTGGGTCTTAAAGGCTGCGCAGGTCTTGAGACACGGGTATTTGTTCCGGAATTCGAAGACAGGGTAATCAATTCTCCAGGTGAGCCGGGCATTTCGTACCACATGGGCGTAGGATTTCCCTCCGCCAATGTCCCGGAGCAGCAGAAAAACTTCCTCGCGGGACTTCGAAATACCGCCCAGCGGAGAAATAGGGACCTGATGGAAAGGGTAAATAAGCATCTTCATCCTGTCGAGCTTGACTATGAACGGAATGTGCTTACGTTGACGCCATCGGGCAATGCAACCGAGCGCCACATGTGCTCGGCCTACGCCTGCAAGGCCAGGGAAATCTATGACCGGCCCGAAGAGCTGGCCGATTTCTGGTCTGAGAAATTAGGTATGGAAATCACAACCTCGCAGCTTCCCGAGAGCAGGGATTTACTCAATGCGATTCGAGCCAAAACCATGAAACGCGGCGGAGTAGGCTACGTTCAGCCCGGCAAAGGTTCGTTCCCGCGGATGGCCGATACAAACAGTTTCATACTCGCATCCGGCGGAATTCCCGTGCATACATGGCTGGACGGAACAAGCGACGGCGAGAAAGCTATCGCCGAATTGCTTGAAGTGGCCATGAGCACCGGGGCCACGGCGATAAACGTCATTCCTGACCGTAATTACACGCCGGGCGCAAGCAGTGTTAAATTGGAGAACCTCTACCACGTGGTTGAATTGGCCGAGAAGCTGCATCTGCCGGTTGTGGAAGGCACCGAGATGAACAGCCCCGGGCAGAAATTTGTCGACGATTTCGCGAGCAAGGAGCTTGAGCCCCTGGCGCCCGTGTTCCTGAAAGGCGCGCATATAGTTTATGCCCATTCGGTGCTTCAAAGAAAGTGCGGCCTGGGATATACCAGCAAGTGGGCAAATAAGAATTTTGATAACGTCGCCGACAAGAACAAGTATTTCGAGCAGCTCGGAAGTTCGCTGCAGCCGGAGAATGAAGACCGCTTTGACGGCTTGGGTGAAGAAACAACCGCCCGGGAGATATTGGATAAAGTGACCCGTTAGGCATGACCTGCGTGGCACGAAAGATTAATGATGACAGATTTACACAAAACACAATATGCGGTGCAGTTAGTTGGCCCAGATGAGCTTATCTTAAACAAATCCAAGGAGGTCCCAAGGCCGGGCAGGCATCAGATTCTCTGCCGGGTCGAGGCGGTCGGACTTTGCTTTTCCGATCTCAAGCTGCTCAAGCAATTTTCATCACACGTTCGCAAAAGCGAGGTAGTCTCCGGCGTCGACCTGGATATTCTCAAAGAGATACCCAGCTATGTCCCCGGAAATGCAGCGACGGTACCGGGCCACGAGGCCGTGGTTCGTATCGCAGCGGTCGGCCCCGGAGTAGAAGATTTCAAGCCCGGCCAGAGGTTCCTCGTGCAGACGGATTATCGCTGGGTACGCACGGCAACTTCTAACGGCGCGCTCGGATACAATTTTGAAGGAGCACTTGCCGAATACGTCCTGATGGACAAAAGGATAATAACATCGCCGGAAGGCGACTCGATGCTTCTGCCTGTCGGTGAGGAACTATCCGGCTCGGCCGTTGCGCTCGTAGAGCCCTGGGCGTGCGTCGAGGACGCCTACGCCTCGACGGAGAGAACGAGCTTAAAAGCCAACGGGCACATGCTCGTTGTCGCGGATACGGAGGTGCCCGAAAACGCTCTTAGAGATTTATTCAGCTGCTACGGCGAACCGGCTCAAATCACATGGCTTTCGAAGATTCCGACGCGGGCGGGAATATCCGTCCCGATTAAGAAAGTTGAAAATATAGCCGAGCTTGCCGACGCCGGCTATGATGATGTGATTTATTTCGGCTCCGTGCCGGAGGTTGTCGAAGCATTATTCGCAAAAGTCGCCCTGAAAGGCATTCTGAATATCGTCCTCTGCGGCGGCAAATTCGGCAGGGACGTTGTCACTATGGTCGGTAGAGTTCACTACGGCGGCATTCGCATAATCGGCACTACCGGTTCGAACCCGTCCGAGTCGATGGAAATCATTCCTAATACCGACGAAATCCGCCCCGGCGACAAAATTAACGTGATCGGCGCCGGCGGCCCGATGGGAATGATGCACGTAATCCGCAATATATGCCAGGGCGTCGAGGGCGTCAGTGTTTTCGGAAGCGACGTGGACGATGGAAGATTGGCCGCGTTGACAAAAATCGCCGC
>CAZHBL010000695.1:0-3000 GCA_964530105.1 uncultured Pirellulales bacterium
CAATACCCGGCGACCCGGCGCCTCCGATGAATCCGAACGGATTGCGTATAGGCACTCCGGCTATTACCACACGCGGTTTTAAACAGGAGCAGGCGAAGCAAGTCGCCGATTTCATAAATACTGTTGCTGAAAACATCGACGATGAATCGGTTATTGAAAAGGTTGGTAAAGAAGTCCTGCTACTGTGCTCGCAGTTTCCCGTGCCGGAGCATTTCATCATACCGAACACAAATAACATGCATCAATAAACAAAACCAGGACAGTAATGGAGCGGCCAATTCGTTTGGAAGTTTAAACGTTAAGAGTGAATAATCAAGACGATTAGAGCTGTTGGAAACATAAGATAGCCTGATCATCGTACAAATTACCCCTTCGGCATCCTCAGGGCAGGCCCTGAACGGAGCCGAAGGGGTTCTCGCATTAACAGAAGGTGCATTTTCCAGTTTTTGCAGGCGATTCGAAGAACCACACGGCAATTTCAAATGTTTCTCTGGGACTTTTTCAACAGCCCCAAGGCTCCTTCTGTCTTTCGGCATTAATTAGCGTACAAGGTTGCGGATTCTCTATTTGGGTATGCTGGTAACTTTAATGTTATCAATCGCCCACCACCAGTCATTGCCGGCGTCAAACATACCGAATTTCAAGACCATGCTTGTGGCCCATGGGGGAGTGTCCACATTGACTACAACCGTCTCGTTCCTACTGGTGAGACTGTCGTCTTTGTAATTGGGACTGCTCGGATCTGATAGCCACAAGAGCAGCTCGACTTCCTCTTGTCCATTAAAAGATGCGGTCACAATCCCGCTCTGATGATAGTCGTCATCGAATTCCGGACGCCAGCTCGAATCGAATATTAACTGAACTGTGCCTGGTTCGGCAGCGGATATATCAATCGCGGGCGTATACATGTAGGTCTTATACCAGCCGGCACTTGCTGAATCCGGATGGTCCGCGTCGTCCCACTCATCGGGGTCTGCCACGGCGATCGTGCCCTGACTCAACTGGAAACTGTCACGACTTTGAGGATCGACCGTGAACCACCAGTCTCTCTGCGCGAAGGCCCATCCTGCCCATTCGTGAATACCATCAGTGGCCAGATTGCCGTAGCCGGGAACGCCGCTCCTGTCAACAATCCAGTCGTCCGGCGGCGTGTCCGACCAGACATTCTCAGTGCCGGCGGATTCCTCTATGGTCGTACCCAGTTCCACACTCTCGAAATCCTCTTCAAATAACACGACCGGGCCCACAGGGGCTGCGGAAGCAGCTAATCTAATATCATCGAAGTACATCTTGCCCGAACCGCCGGGCTGTGGATTGTTCTTATCGCCTAAGCCAATGGCGATCGTATTGACATTGGCGAGGTCCACGCCCTCGTCAGCAAATGCCTGCAGCGCGATATTCCAGCCGGTCCAGATTGATATCTGCGAAGCATTTGGATTATCATGAGCGACCACTGCGTTGCCGTTGAGAGCTACATACATCGGCTCAGCGGCGTTCTGCGGACTGCCCCTGAAGTAAAGCGTCAATGTGTTAACATCATTTTGGGTCCAGTCACTTGGATACGTACCAATCAAAGTCAACTCCACCTCTGAATAGGTAAAATAGCCTTGCTTATTATTGTCGTATAACAGGGGCATCGATTGCCCGCCGCCATGGACGATTGTTTCCTCGGTATAGGAAGCAGTGGTTTCGTTGCCTACAGCCGCTCCGCTTCCGTTGCCGGAGTAGGCCGGCTCATTGTCATGCGCGGCATAACCGAGGCCGTCTTTCCACGCCCACCATATCTCTTTATTACCAATGTCGTAGTCCTCAAAATCGTCCACAACAAGGAAATTGGCTGTCGTGAAGCTCCAGACAAGTCCTTTGACCGTATTATCCGCATAGACTGCATCCACACGCCAGTAGTACGTCGTGTCCCAGGGGAGTGTTCCGGGATCCAAAGTCTCGTCCCCAAGTGCTTTGTTGCCTTTATACTCGGGAGAAGCTGTCGTTGCGTTTCTCACGGCGTTTTTATCAGTACCAAGATATACGTCGTGCGAAGCGGCATTATCTGCCGGTGTCCAACTGAGAATCTGAGTCTGCTTGACATTCACAGCAGCGTTTACCGGCATAGGATTCCCAACGGCGCCCAGAGTCGTAAAGCTCCAGACATCGCCTTTATATGTGTTGGCGCCATCAAACTCATCGACCCGCCAATAATAGATCTTCTCTAATTCGAGAGTATCAGGGCTATAAGTTGGAACACCATGTGCGACTTCTCCGGTTGCATTGTCTACTTCGTCAAAATCGTTACCCAAATACACCGTGTGCAATTTAGCGCCGAAACCCGGCTCCCAGCTAAAAGTTACATCCGGATCTACAAACTCGGTTCCATCTGCCGGATTCGGATTAGTGGCCTTTTTAGATGGGATACTAAAACTCCAGATACTGCCTTGTTGTACTGTGCCGTCAGTCTGTACCTCATCAATCCGCCAGTAGTAGGTCGTACCCGGCACAAGACCGTCCGGATAAGGATATCCTGGAAAGCCGGCAACAAAGAAATTTAGAGTGGAAGCCTGATTGCCACGGGACGTATCGCCGGCACCATTTTTAACGTCGTCAAGATTGTCGCCGAAGTATATATCGAACGAGGCCGCATTTTGTCCCCCCGTCCAGCCAATGCTCGCCCATGTATCCTTGATTACAGCTTTGTCAGCCGGGATTGGTTTCGATGCACCTGACCATGCACTGCCGGCCATGCTCAGCACCACAACGAATGACAATGAATAAATCAATTTCTTAGACATGATAATCCTCCTTCTACAAAAATCGAAGTTATTGTTAATGGGAATTTCCCACACACGCTTCACCAAGAAACTTTGCCAACTTCAAGTCCAATAATACCAAATTTCCATTTCAATTACAATAATCTTTCAAAAAAACGGTAAAAAAGCTTAGAACTTATATCAAGAAGTCGCTTTTTGTTACTTTTTAGCACAATGAGGATGTTGGTTGCTGGTA
>CAZHBL010000696.1:0-2996 GCA_964530105.1 uncultured Pirellulales bacterium
TATCGTCAATCGCACTTTTAATGAAAGCATCGACGGCATTCAGGGCGCTTGTCTTCAGTTCAAGCCTGCCGCTGAATCCCGATGTAGCGACCACACGGGCTGCGGGCCTGATCGAATCGTCAGTTCGATTCTCGACAGCTATGGGTCCTTCCGGGGCATTCTGGGGTGGTAAAATCCTGTGAATTACTACTGACATGACGGCTGCCATAGTAATCATAGCGGCGGCAGCTAAAACTTTGCGAAGGAGCAAATATTTCTTTCCGGCCTGTTGTTCATAAGCGGGTTGCTCCTCGCTCGGCAGTGATCTGCCTGCCAGCGAAGCTTTGACGCCCTCCAAAACACTGGCCGGAGCTTCGGCATAAGGCATGGAACCAACCAATATCTGGCATTTTTGGAGTTGTCGCAGGCGTTGTGCTGTTTTTGCGTCTTGATCGATAAGGCGTTCAACTTCAGCTTGCTGCTCGACTGTCAACTCATCATCAATGTAACCATTGAGTAATTCGTCAATATGTTCATTATAAGCGTTTGTATCTATATCCGGATTTTCTTTCATCGCAAAATGGCCTCCAAAATATCCCTCATCTTGCTTCTGGCTCGACTCAATCTACTCCTTACGGTTCCCAACTCGATATCCAGAACTTCTGCAATTCGGGCATAACTCATCCCTTCAATGTCCCGTAAAACAATTACGGCTCTATGTGCTTCGTCCAATCCCATCAGGGTTCTGGCCACTATTCTGTACAGCTCCTTGTTCTGTACTTCGGCCGCAGGATCCGGCGAGCTGTCATCGCTCAGAAAATCTTTCAGTACCTGTTTAACCTGGCTGTCGTCTTGTTGCTCGTGCTCGGCATCGAGCGACCTGAATGCCAGCTTCGAATTTCTCTGGCAATAATTCAAGGTCAGGTTGACGGCTATTCTGAATGTCCAGGTATAAAAGCCGCTTCTGCCTTCGAACTTATCCAGATTCTCTATTATTTTGACAAACGTTTCCTGCGTTAGTTCCGCAGCATCGTCGGGATCTGCGCATATTTTCAAGATAACGTTATAGATGCGATTCTGATACTTGAGCACAAGCCGCTCCATAGCCGCAGAATCACCGTTTCTGTACTGCTCAATCAGTACGGCATCGTTAATACTAACATGCATATTAGAAACCTGCCGGTTGCGGATATCCGGGTTTGCCGCTTCCGTCACAGCTTTTCTCCTCTATTAGACCAATATAATCACAAAAAGTTCCTATAGAAAGCACAGCAATAATGAAGCTATACCCCGGCACATAATCGCAGACTTGCTCTTTTCGGTCAATCTAATTCCGAGCGGAGGGTGAATTTCGTGGTGGGGAAGCGTATCCTAATCGGGCTACGGCAAGAATATTGAATGCAAAAGGGGCCTATGCCAATTGATTCGGCACAGGCCCCAATCTTATTCAAATCCTGATGTCATTTCCTCCAAAGCGGAAATTTATTCAGCCTCACGTTCGAGCCGGATGTCGTCGATGAACATCTTGCCCGAACCGCCTGGGATAGTCGTATTACCTCTGGTACCCAGGCCGACGGCAATCCTGTCAACATCTGTCAGGTTGATGCCCTGATCGGCAATGTCCTGCAGCGGAATCACCCATTTGGTCCAAACATCGATCTGGGCCGCGTTGGGATTATCGTTGACCACCACTGCCGGCTGACCGGTGGTGTTGGACACGGCCACATATAACGGCTCAGCAGCATTGCTGGCGATGCCGATGTCCTGGTTCGTCCATTGCCCGCTGACCGAACCGGTAGTTGTGACATTGGAGAGCACAGCCTGACATGTTAGAGCGGCATCGTGTGATGTTAACGCTATGCCAATATAAACATTTGCGCTCATCTGGATGCTCTGCGGTGTTCCCAGTGTCTGCCATGTAGTTCCATCAGTGGAATGGGACGCGGTGATGAGGCCGGATATGGTTCGCTCTATCTTTACCCAGTGCGGAGCGGCTATGCCAGTGACGGTATCGCCGATACTGACATCGCCCGTTGCGGGACGTCGCTGGAACGCAACACCCTCGGCAGGCGTAACGACAGCCATCGCATGCGCTGAATCGGGATTAAGCGTTTCGCGAATCATCACGCCGGCTTTAGCCCAGGTGTTCGTATTCTCAATGCTCTCGACCTTTGCAACCATCGAGCCGGCGCCGGTGAGCATCTTATAAGCAAAGTGGAATTCATCGGCTTCCACGCCGTTAACCGCCCAGATGTCGGCGCCGGATGCGGTCATCGTAAATGTGCCGACCGGGCCCTCTACGAAGCTGCCGACCGATCCCGGGAAGCCCTGGAACCACAGCGTAAGCTGACTGACACCACCTTCGGTCCAGTCACGCGGGCTCGTCAAGGTAAATTCTGTCTCTGAATACTTCGAATAACCCTGCTTGTTGTTGTCATAGGCCAGCGGCATCGACTGGCTGCCGCCATGAACGATGGTTTCCTCGGTAAATGAACGCGTGTTTTCATCGCCGACGGCCGCTCCTGTCCCATTACCGGCGAAGTAGGGCTGTACACCCGGCGAGCCATAGCCAAGACCATCATGCCATTTATACCATATCTGATTTTCGCCGGCATTATAATCCTCGAAATTGTCAATGATAAGGAAATCGGCTGTTGTAAAGCTCCATACGTTACCAATCCACGGGCTGTCCGGATTACCGGTATTGATCTCATCGACCCGCCAGTAGTACGTGGCATCCCATTCCAGTTTGCCGGGATCATAGCTCTCGTTACCCAGTAACTTGGTGCCTTTGTACTCCGGGGAAGCCGTGGTGGCGTTTCTTACGGCCTCTTCATCTGTGCCGAAGTAGACCTCGTGCGAAGCAGCGTTGTCTCCCGGACCCCAGCTAAGGACAATTGTCTGCCTGACATCGACCGAACCGCTGCGCGGAGTCGGACTGCTTGCCTTAACGGGCAGCGTAAGTGCCGCCTGCGGAATGAGCTGCTTTGGAGTCCGGGGACTCGACCAGCGCAGCT
>CAZHBL010000697.1:0-2990 GCA_964530105.1 uncultured Pirellulales bacterium
CAGGCGAACAATCACGGCGGCCAATTTCCCTATACTTTCTTCGGACTCTATCCCGGCGTGACCAAAGACCAGGTCCGCAAGGCACTGCTGGACGCCGCTGAGGGAAGAGACAACTCTATTACAAGTTTGGCGCCAGCCTATCGGCTCGATGTCGGGACCGGCTGGGATGTCCCGCCGGGCGTCCTTCACGCTCCCGGCAGCCTTTGCACGTACGAGCCACAAAAGGCCTCAGATGTTTTTGCGATGTATGAGAACATCACTCACGATCAGGTTGTGCCGAAGGAACTGCTCTGGAAGGATACGCCGAAGGACAAGGAAGGCGACGTCGATTGGCTCCTTAGTGTTATCGACTGGGACCTGAATGTCGATCCCGACTTTGCGAAGAACCGTTTCATGCGTCCGAAACCGGTCCGGCCCGTAAAAGAAATGGAGGCTGAAGGTTACATCGAAAACTGGATATGCTACAAATCGACGGCCTTTAGCGCCAAAGAACTTACGGTTCTGCCCGGCCGAACGGTAACCATCAAAGACGGCGGCTGTTACGGATTTATTACGATGCAGGGACACGGCAAACTGGGCGTCTGGGACATTGAGACTCCCGCACTGATAAGATACGGCCAGTTGACTAATGACGAGTACTTCGTGAGCGAGAAGGCCGCGAAAAAGGGCGTGAAAATCACGAATCCCTCGAAGACCGATCCGATTGTTCTGCTAAAGCATTTCGGCCCGGGCAATCCTGATTTGGTTATTGAGTAAACAACTATCATGCTCCATCCCGGTATCAAGCCGGGATGGAGTGTTTTATAGTATTCACAATTTTCTACACGTCGCAGAGGGTGATTGCCTCGGTCAGACCTTTGAGGGGATCACGCGTGGGGATGAACTCATGGCCGACGTAGCCGGTATAGCCTGTCTTTACGATCTCTTTCATAATCGGCGGGTAGTTTATTTCCTGGGTATCGTCAAGCTCGTTCCGGCCGGGATTGCCCGCCGTGTGGTAGTGGCCGATGTAGTCGGCGTACTGTCGGATTCGGCTGATAACGTCGCCGTCCATAACCTGCACGTGGTAGATGTCGAACAGCAGCTTCATTCTGGGTGAGCCGACTTTCTTGATAATATCAATGCAGTAATCGGTATGGTCGCCCTGGTAGCCGGGATGGCCTTTCATTTCGACTGCGACCCGGCTGTTGAGTATTTCCAGGCAGAGGTTGACTTTTTTCTTCTCTGCGTAGCCGATTATTTTTTTAAGGCCGGTAACACAATTTGCAGCCCCGGCGTCATCGGGAATGTCTTCGCGGTAGCCGGTAAAAGCGATGACGTTTGGGAAATTGTATTCAGCGCATGCGTCAATAGTCTCACGGGTTGCGGCGATAATCATGTCGTGGTATTCCGGATTGTTGAAGCCCTTCACAAACGGCGGATCAGGCGTACCGTTGGGCGACAGCGCGCAGGTCAGGCCGTGCTTTTTGAGCGTGGCAAAGTCCTTCGGGCCGACCAGCTCAATGCTCTTGCCGCCGAGCTGTTTGGTGATTTGGCACGTTTTGTCAAGATCCCAGTATTCCGCGAAGCACCAGTAAGCGACGGAATGGTTGATATGGCCCCTGGTGGCTGCCGTTTTCGGATGCTCGTCGACCAATGCGCACGAACCAAGGGCCAGGGCGGAGGCGCCCGTTCCTGCTGCCATCTTGAGCATACTTCGCCGGTCGATACGGCCGGTCGTGCGGATGTTTGGTTTATTCTTTTCGCTCATCTTGAGCTCCTTTCTGTCTGTGTGATAGTCTTTCAAAAAAGAGTTTTGCAAAAGTTCATCTTCATAGCGTGTTGTTTCTTACACCAGCTACAAAGGAACTATAGATTCTTTGCCGTAGAGGTCAAGAGAAAAGATGGTTTGAAAAGCCTGGAGGGCTTTTTGATGCTTCAAATAACATTTGACAAGCAACGATAGATTTGCTATGTTCCATAAACTACGAACGGGCATTTTGCAGGAGTATATTAGAGAAGTAGTTTTGCAATGAACGAAAGCCTCAATCGACGTAATTTCTTGAAAGCTATGAGCTTGAGTGGGGCGGTGGTGATTACCAAGCCCGTCCTTTCGGCGTGGGCACAAAAGGCCTCGCCGGGTAAAAAGTGGCGGATGCGGCTGTCCACTTCCTCGATTCATTTCATGGAACTACCCATCGAGCAGGCGTGTGAGCGAATCGCGGGATTGGGTTTCGAGGCGGTTGATATCTGGTCGGCCCACGAGGGCTGTCCTCACCTCGACGATGTGGCCAAACGCCTGGGCGCCGAAGGCCTGAAAATGCTGCTGGCGAAGCTCAAGCTCAAGTTGTTCGCGTTTTCAGTTTATGCGGGTGGATATGAACGCTACGCCGAGCTGCTGGGCAAAGCCGGGGGAGGCGTAGCTGTTCGAGGCAGTGACCCGGCTTGCAAGCCCGAAGAACTGACAGCCCGGATGCGTCAGTTCATCGAGCAGCTCAAACCGCTCGCGGAACTGGCTGAGAAATACAATTCTTACCTTGCGATTGAAAATCACGGCAACGCGTTGCTTTGTTCGCTGGATTCACTCAAGGCGTTCGTGGATATCAATAAATCGCCGCGACTGGGCATTGCACTTGCGCCGTATCACATCCAGATGCTAAAGGCTTCCGTGCCCGAAGCCATACGTATCTGCGGCAGGCAGCTCCTGTTCTTTTATGCCTGGCAGTACTATCCGGATTCCGAGCAATTGCCGGGTGTTGGTCCGACGGATATGACGCCCTGGATACAAGCCCTGGCGGATGTCCGATACCGCGGTTACGTCAATCCATTCATGCACGGGCACATCGAGCCGGATGTAATGTCGGCCAATCTGGCCAAAGCACGCGATTATCTGAAAGGTTGCTACAGGAAAACCATTGAAAAGTGAAATATAATCAGTAAAGAGAACTGAAAACTAAAAAAGACTTCCGCAAAATGAGTGATTTTTGACAGAGGTCAGAGTTGATAAGCAA
>CAZHBL010000698.1:0-2988 GCA_964530105.1 uncultured Pirellulales bacterium
ATTGAAAAACATACGCAAATGTCACTGGAATTCCTTGTAGCGTTATAGTACTAGTAATATTTCTTAATGCAGATCATGGCAGAAACATTTTTCTTAGCAAAATGAATGGAGTAGCGATTTCAAGGCTTACATTAGAAAAATTAACAAAGATGTTATTTCCTCTTCCGCCCCTACCCATCCAAGAGGAAATTGTCTCACAAATCGAATCAGAGCAGCAAATTGTCAACTCCAATAAAAAGCTGATAGAAATGTTTGAGCAGAAGATCAAAGACAAAATCGCCGAAGTCTGGGGTGAATAACAAAGGGTCAATTAAAAGACTACGGAGTATATAGTGATTGAGTTTGAAAGATGCTTCATAATGCTTTGCAATGACCAAACCGAAGGAGAATGCCTCGAACGCAACTTGTTCGGCGATAAGGCCAAAAGACTTGAATACTACGATGAAGTGAAGCCGGGAGATATAGGATTTCTTTTGAATGTAAACAAAGATGAGCTTTTAGGTATTTTCAGAGCCTGCTCCGAAGCACAGCTTCATATAGAACCGGATGCCTGGAATGGAAAGTTTGCAACACAGGTACATGTAGAACTTATCAGTAAACTCCAGCAGATAAAGGAGGCCACATATATTCTCAGTAAAGCCGGCGTGGGAATGGGCCATTTAGCATCAGGTGCCCCGGCTCCGCAATATCCAGTTCACGAGCAAGATGTCGGAGAGAAGATTCTGGCTCATTTCAATGAAGAGATAAAATGAATTAACTGCCATAATAGTCAGGCAGATAAACCAGACAATCGCCGCCCACGGTGGCTGGCCAATCACTTAAATAAAGAAGACAGAAGACATAAGGCAGAATACAGGAGACAGGAGACAGGAGGAGCAAGGTAAACGGAAAAAGTAAAAAGGGAAAAGTGGTAAAGGCAGAATACAGGAGACAGGAGGAGCAAGGGAAAAGTAAAAAGGGAAAAGGTTGATAGCCTGATAATCGTATGTGCTGCATAGGAATAGTTGAATGTTTCTATTTTTCGAAAGGAGGCATAATATGCTTTCAGTGACTACTATGAGTTTGGTAATTACCGGCCTGGCTGTTCTGGTTGTGGTTGTGATTATTGGAGTGAAAATAAAAAATAGATATTATTAGTCATTCCGAACAATTGTAGTAATCGCCGCCCCGGCGTCAAATCCGGGCGGCAAAAGTTCGTGATTTTTCACCGTTTATTAGTATCTCATCAATATACTTGCACCAACGACGTCGGCCTCCGACGATTGCTGATACTCGATATTGGCAAAGTAGCTCTTGGTAATGTTAAATTGAGCGCCGATATAAGCGCCGTATGTGGGGCCTTCTTTGAACTGCCATGAGTATTTGCCGGTATCGAAGAACGTAGAAGTTATTCGAGTAAATGATAAATCAAAATCGCCGTTAATGAAATGTACGAACGGGCCGCCATATAGCGATAACCATCTGTTCCGCATATATGTTGCGCCCACTGCAATTTGCATTTCTGTAGCAGTAATTGTGGCGAACTGAGGCTGAGTAATTGTCCATGCCGATGAATCGATTTCTCCGTCCAGATCAACATAATTTATCTGAAATATTCCGCCGATCTTCCAATCGAATCCCTGGTAGAAGGTCGCTTTTGCACCGGCACTAATAACAAAGTTGTAATTACTATCAAAATCTTCCTGCTCTTCCCATGGCGAGTCCGCGAACGTGGCATTTGCTGCGCCCATCCTTATAAAGACCTCATAATTCTCAGCAATGCCGTAACCAAGGTTGGCATAGAGCGTATCAACTTTGAAGTTTTCAATTGTTAAAGAGTCGACGGTTCTTATATCCTGAAACACGCCATTCTGGTACCGATCGGACGCTTTACCTTCAATCAGGTTCAGATCCATCGAACTGGAGGAATAATCAATCCCTCCCCTGAACATGCCTTTTTCCAGCTCAGTAGTCGGAGGTCCCATAAGGTCCAGAGCATAAACATCTGAACCGGACAGTCCGATTATCATAAGCGCAAGACCTAACAGCCAAATCTTTCTTATTTCAGCTTTTACTGGAATTCTTCCAATATTCATCGTAAATCTCCACTCATATTAATTCATTTAGTGCAACTGCCCGCTCCTATTGGCAATTGTGAATTTCCATCCTCATTGAGTGTCTCCGTTCCTTCCATAAAATATCGTAGCAATTCTGCCTGCAGGAAACAAGAAAAAACACCGAAGTCCTATAAATTCCGGCTGTTTTATCTGTTAATGTAATTCTTTGATCCCTGCGATTTAGAGTCTTATCATATTTAAATGAGCAATATACACAGTCAAGAAGCCTGCTATTTAAGATGAATATCGACCAAAAGCGATGGTAGCGCCGGATAAAAATGAAAAATTTAGAAAAATTTTTTATTCCCGCTCCCACAAGCACTTACAGCAATAATCCTGTCTATATTTTTGTAGATTTTCGCATCAAACGCGCAGGTAGCTCCAATTATAGAGGCAAAGCTTTTTTGCCTCCGGCAGAAAGCTGCCAAATACTAAATAAGAATATCGAGATCCTAAACAAGCACGAATGATCGAAATACAAAATTCAAAACGGCAAGCTTAAGCCCAAGGCTGGACTGTTTTAAACATTTGAAATTCGAATTTTGATATTGTTTCCCGACCGACACGGGGCAACAGACGTCCGGCCACACCACCGGAGTTGTCGGATTTCGTCCTTTGGACTTACTCTAAATATAAGGGAATTACGTTTTACAAGAAGCAGCAAAATTGGGGCGTACAGATATGTGTCGCCGGCGAAAAGATATTTCTCGGCACGTTCGAAGATGAGATCGAAGCCGCAATGGCTTATGACAAAGCGGCAAAGAAACACTACGGCGAATACGCAAAACTCAATTTCCCTGACTCAACGCCGAGGACGAAGATTTGGATTAACCGCAAATAAACTTGGCGCGGCTTCGCTTCGCTCAGCCGCAACCAAAAAGGATAGAGTTTT
>CAZHBL010000699.1:0-2985 GCA_964530105.1 uncultured Pirellulales bacterium
TATGCAAGCCGTACGGCATCAAAAGCCTCGCCAGAACCGGAACCATCGCAATGCCACGGCATTCCAAAGCAGACATGCGCCCGGCACAAACCGCGGATGAACAAGAAAATTAAATAATTAGGGAATTAGCCACTAATTAATACGCTAATTCCCTAATTAATTCTTTTTGTTTAATATCAGAACCGCTCCTACTTTCGCTTGTAATTCCCACCAGAAAGAAGTATAATTACGTAGAATTGATCGTTTACAAAACGATCAGGAAAGGAAAAGAGCGATGAAAGCGAGAGTGGGAATTATTCGATTAGTTTTCTGCATTAGTATTTGTGTAATAGTGCCGACAAATGCCATAGCTAAGGATCTTCCGGACTTATCCTTCGGGAAATACTACGAGCCCTATGAGCCGAATATCGAGCCGAATGCTCCGGGCTATGCGCTGCCGCTGAATCTGGATGACATTGTCAATTTCAGTCTTGTATCAGATTACAAAATGGATTCTATCTCGGATCTTGTCCGGCAAAACGGCTTTGCTGTCTGGCAAAACGGGCTTCCGAGGTGGGATTCCATAGGTGCGAGTGACGATATCGTTGCATGCTATAAGAATTTGCTGGGCTCGAACTTACCTATTTTTATAACAACCGATACGCTGCTTCACCTCTATCATCTCCAATTCGACGAAACACTCAGGGATATCGAAGAACGCGAATTTATCCCTGATATCAATAACCTGACGGCAGCGCTACTTAATGATGCTCTTGTACATTACGAGCAGCTCGAAGGCGATCTAAAGCAAGCCGCAGAGCGGAATATTGCATATTTGTCTGTAGCACAAAAGCTCATTGATCCCAATGCAACCATCCCGGAGATGGTATATGACATCGTAACCAGCGAACTGGCCAAAATCGAAGCCCATACTGGATTCACACCGAGCGAAATCTTTATCTATGAAGAAGACTTTTCTCAGTACGTACCGCGGGGCCATTACACAAGGAGTGAACAGCTCAAAAGATATTTCAAGACGATGATGTGGTATGGCCGGATGGCCTTTCTGCTCAAAGGTTCAGAGAACTGGGGACCAACTGAAGAAGCTTTGGTCAGTGTATATGACGCTAAGATTCAGACGCTGCAGGCTTTCTTATTGGCGAACTCGCTCAAGAATGTCCAAGTCGACGAACGAAGCGGACTTGATGTATGGGATCGCCTATACACAGTGACAGCCTTTTATGTGGGGACCGCGGACGACCTGACACCATACGATTATTTATGGGCGCTGGATCAGGTATTTGGAGCTGCCTTCGTATTGAGCGATCTTGTGAACACAAATAACCAATTTACTCTAAAGACGGAACTAGCCCTACTGCCTTCGCCAAAAATCTATGGCGGCACAGGTAATATTATAATAATAGATTTTCCGATCACAGACGAATCTCTCAACGAATTGCTGGACAAGACCAAAGGCATGCGCATGATGGGCCAGCGTTTCGTGCCGGATTCCTACATGTTCCAGCATATGGTCTTTCCGGAAGTGGATAGCTATTTGGGAGACGCAATGAGCCTGCCGTTTACTAGTAGCCTCGACGGTGTCCGGGCTTATGTGCGAGGTCTTGACATAATGGCTGTACTCAGTTCGCACGAGGCTTTGAAAATATTGATGGATGAGGGGGATACAAACTATCTGCAGTTCTGGCAGCGGTTCGGTGAGCTTAAGGATGAGTTCGATGTTTTATGCCCGACGGAATGGAATCGTAATTTATACTGGTCATGGCTTCACACCCTGAAGGCTTTGCTGGACGAATTTCCCGATGGCTATCCGAATTACATGCGGACACAAGCTTGGCAGCGGCGCCAGCTTCATGCCGCCCTGGCCTCGTGGACTCAATTGCGGCACGACACGATTCTCTATGTCAAGCAGAGTTATACCCCAGGGAGAGGCGGTGGACCAGTGACACCACCGACACCACCCCCAGGGTATATTGAACCTGTGCCGGTTTTTTGGGGTCGGCTATTGGCAATGACACAGATGACATCACGTGGTTTAGACGACCTCAATGCACTTACGCCTGAAGCCCACATGCGATTTACTGAGCTGGAAGAACTGCTTAAAACAATACTCGATATTGTCGCCAAACAGCTCACTAATGTTGAACTCTCGATCGAAGACCGCGAATACATCATGGCGCTGCCGGAGACTCTCGATTCGATTATCACAGGCATGGAGGATATCGCCCTGAAGACAACCCTCGTGGCCGATGTGCACACGGACGCTTATGAAGGAAAGGTTGTCGAAGAAGCCACAGGCAAAGTCGATCTCATCGTCGTCGCCTGTCCGATGCCGGACGGCAAAGCCTTCCTTGCATTAGGCCCAGTACTTAGCTACTATGAATTCAAGCAATCCATGAACGACCGGCTCACCGACGAAGCGTGGCGCCAAATGTACAATTCGCCTGATAGGCCGGACCGTCCTGCATGGTATGTCCCGCTTACCAGATGGAATATCCCACAAACTCTGCCGTCCGGACCACGTTACGGTAGAGACATACCTTAAAGATGGATGTGCTATGAACCACAACGGCTGCTTCGTTGAGTTGGATAATCCGTTTTTTCAGTACTTATATAGCAATTTTCTTCGATACAGAAGCAGTTTACAGGCGACCCACGCTACAAAACTAATTCACAACTTTTCCACAATCCAACTTTACAATGTGTAAAACCTGTTAAAAACATTTTTTTTTTCGCGCGCAAAGTCAATACTGACAGCAACCTCCAATAAGTGGAAAAGAAATATTACAAAACACAATTGATTTGCACTTTTATTGCTTAATAATATAGAAAACGGCCAACGAATTACGAACCAGGGATTGAATAATGCAAAGCACAATCACGGATGAAAGTCTTAGTGCGGGTCAAAAGGACGGAGCCTGCCGGAGCGAGGTGGAATCCCAAATACGGGCAATCAACGAAGCTCTTGCCAATAAAGTGGGACAGCAG
>CAZHBL010000700.1:0-2975 GCA_964530105.1 uncultured Pirellulales bacterium
CTGGACCACGCGGCAACAAGAGTCAGGGCCGAAGACAGAGATGCGGCGGTAATTGAATTCATGAATCTGACCAACTACAATTTTGACTTTGCAATCTATGTCAAAGTGTTCAACTCAATCACGAACGTCGCCAGGTTTTCATCCAAAGACTTTGCCATGGTATTCACCTCGGGCATATCTCCATACATCGACGATGATAAATCAGGCCCCACCGAGAAGTTTGTCCATAATTACGGACCGAGGGTGCACCACATAGCTTTCAGGACCGAACATATCGAGGACACTGTTCCCGCCCTGAACAGCAGCGGTATGAGTTTCCTGCTCGACCTGGTCGGCTCCGCCCCGGAAGGATTGAAGCAGATATTTTCCTGCCTATCGGAAAATACGCTGCTGGTGAACGAATACATACATCGCTACGGCGACTTCGACGGTTTCTTTACAAAGAGCAACGTAACCCTGCTGACCGGCGCGACTGCGAAGCAGTAAGAGATTCACTGTTGTATTTTTAATATCGGGTGAAATATGAGTAATAAAATTATTGGTTTAGCCGCCTGCCTGGCGATTTTTGCCGGCAACGTGCAGGCCCAGCCGGTTGGCCTGGAATTCTATGATAATCTATCGTCGCTGCCTTATATCTATCGTAATGCCGAGTCGTATTACCTCTCAAGCTACGACCGGACAGGCGGCAATGACGACGGCTTTCGGGGAACTTACTCTCAGCTCTACATTGACGATAAAGGCGAGCACGTTATTTTTGAGGAAGATGGTTCCGGCTGTGTTTATAACCTCTGGTTCACCGGCAGCGGGCGCAATTTACACTGGGGTAAGATCAGATTTTATTTCGACAATGAAAAGACGCCCCGTATCGAGTACGAGGCCGGAGAATTCTTCAGCGGCCTGCACCGGCCTTTTGTTTACCCCCTGGTGACACATTCTTTCATATCCAGCGGAGGTTTTAGCTGCTCGATGCCGATACCTTTTGCCGGGCATTTGAAAATCACGACCGAAAAAGCTGCCGGCTTTTACAATACCTATTATCAACTCTACAAGAATGTTTCACTCACATCCTGGACAGGCAATCAGGATAATTCAAAACTAATCAATCTCTTCCAGAGTTGCGGCAGCGATCCAAAGCGAATAAATGAAGAAATCGAGGTAACTCGCAAAGTGGTGCTGCTTGCCGCTGCGGCCGGTGGAAACATACCGGAAACAGAGCTTTTGTCACTGAATAGCGGCGGGACTGTTCAGCACATTAAAATCAATCCACTCTACAGGCCGGATGCTTATGCTTTGAACCATGTCTATCTGAGGATTTTCTACGACAATCAAGCCAAGCCGAGCGTGGATGTGCCTATCGGTCCGTTTTTCGGATCCGGGCTCGGCCAAGCGGATGTCAGAAGTCTTTTTGTGGGCATGTCAAATTCCGGGACCTATTACTGCTATTTGCCGATGCCGTTCAAAAAGGGTATTCGCATAACCATTCAAAACAGAAGTTACGAATCCGGCGGAGAATTCTTTTGCGAAGCCGGCTACACCAATCGATTCCCAGCAGAGCAGAAAGATGCTGCTATAGGATACTTCGGCGCCAAATATAATAATGCATGGCCGATTACCGAGCCTAACGATTATGTCCTGTTTGACTATAAAGGCACCGGGGCGGTCATCGGCCAGGTAATGACGGTAGAGCCGGTCAAACCCGACCGCAAGCGCTGGTGGGAAGGTGATATGCGAATTTACATCGACGGCGAGGAAAAGCCTCGCTTCCACGGCACCGGCCATGAAGACGAATACCAGGGCGGCTGGTCCACTTTCTGGCTGACGAATCCCTATTCCCTGCCGCTGTTTGGTCAGCCGAAAACAAAAGACCTGATTGATGTTTTTGGGCAGGTGAATGGCTCAACTACCGCCTATCGGTTCTGGCCGGGCAAGATTCATTTCAAAAAATCGATAACCATTTCAACCGAACACGGCAATCATAACGACACACCGGCAAATTATTCTTCGCTCGTATATTATTACTATATTCTCAATTAGTGCTCTCCGTAAGAAGTCCCCAGAACTGCGTTGATGAGCAATAACATCGCAGATATCAAGATTGACATTCCCTGCACTGGTTGGTTTAATTTGCCTCTATGTTCAAGAATATTGCAATAATCGGCGATGGTGGGATGGGAACTGTTTTGGGTATGCTGCTTGTGACCAAGGGCATAGCGGCGAGGATTTGGGGTTATGACCGCCGGCAGTTGGAAGAAATAGCAACCAATTGCGAGAACACAAAATTTCTGCCCGGCTACAAACTACCCAAAGAGCTCGAATTTGAGCATGATGATAAGTGTATAATGTCCGGAGTCGACCTGATTGTTTCAGCCGTACCGTGCCAGTTTATGCGGCAGGTCTGGAATCGGCTCAAAGAGCATGTCCCAGAAGACGTTCCTATTGTCTCGGTTGCCAAGGGTATCGAGAACGATACGCTTCTGCGTCCAACCGAGATACTGGCGGAGATTCTTCGTTCAGAGTTCGGCGTTCAGCATTCCGCGACTCAGAACGCAGCACGATCCGAGCAACTGGCGGTACTCAGCGGACCGACGATAGCGGATGAATTAGCCAGGAAACTTCCGGCTACGGCCTGCTCGGCGTCCCGCAATGAGTCGCTGGCCAGAAAAATTCAGCATACCTTTTCAGACAATGTCCCATGGTTTCGCGTTTATACGAATACGGATATTGTCGGAGTCGAATTAGCCGGTGCCATGAAAAACGTGATTGCCATAGCAGCGGGAATTATAGATGGCGAGGGTGCCGGAGACAACGCCAAAGCGGCACTTCTGACCAGGGGATTAGCGGAAATAAAACGCCTGGGAATTAAAATGGGAGCCAGGCCGCAGACTTTCTCAGGACTGACCGGCCTGGGCGATCTGGTCACGACCTGCATTTCACCGACAGGTAGAAACCGCTCGTTCGGCGAAAGAATAGGCAGG
>CAZHBL010000701.1:0-2972 GCA_964530105.1 uncultured Pirellulales bacterium
CCGCTGGTCGATATCGCCATCGATTTGATTAACGGCTATCTGTTCTGCGGCCAGGCCAGCACGAAGGTGGATATGGAAGTGCCCGTCATAGAAAATGGCGCAGGCAACGGCAAAACAATCCCGATTAAAAAACGCAAGGCGATGGTCGCCCGCAGATATATTACAAAGAATTCCCCGAAGATAGCCGCTTTAGCCAGGCTAATCAGCGCCGGCGACAAATCCACATTCAACGAATACGGAACCCTTGTAGGCCCTGTGCCGACGGAGTAAATTTAGAATTTCGAATGAAGAATTGAGAATCGAGAAGTAAGAAGTACAAAAGCGGACACGAGATACGAGAAAATGCTCAAAGCTGTGATATTTGATTTTGACGGCGTAATTACCGATTCGGAGGTTCTGCACCTTCGGGCGTTCAATCGGTCGCTGGTCCCTTACGGCGTGGAAATACCCACAAAGGATTATTACACGAACTATCTGGGCTTCAGCGACTTCGACTGCTACAAGACGCTGATCGACAACGGCCTGCTGAATATCGACGAGCAACAAATCGGCTGCATCATTAAAAAGAAAAGCAAACTCTTTGAAGAGTTGTCGAAAACCGAAGGCCGGACAATCGAGGGCGTGCATGAATTTTTACAGATGCTCGAAAAAAACAAGATTCCCATGGCGATATGCTCCGGCTCACTAATTGTGGAAATCGAGGTAATGCTGGAAGAGTCCAGGCTGCGGCATTTCTTTGCCGAGATAGTCTCGGCCGAGCAGGTCAAAAAAGGCAAGCCTCACCCGGAAGGATTCATTTTAGCCCTGCAAAAACTCAACAAAAATTGTCCCCCCCCTATCGCCGCCGGCGAGTGCATCGTCATAGAGGACTCTCACTGGGGCCTGCAGGCCGGCAAGGCCGCGGGAATGCACACCATAGCCGTAACAAACTCCTACGATGCCGGGCAGTTGACCATAGCCGAAAAAATCGTCGCCCACCTGAACGAACTGACCATCAACGACCTGCAGCAGCTCTGTGCTTAGCACCAGCTCAGCCACAGTCGGCACTCCCAGTATTTTCAAAACTCTGTAAGGCTCGTAGTCCTTTTGACTAATCAAAAGGACTACGAGCTTTGATATATCTTCCGTATTTTGGACGAAACAACATGATCGATACGTGGGACAGTCTGAAAAACCCATATCGTTGCTTACGCGGGAACGCACACCGTCGCCGTAACGAACTCCTACGAAGCCGAGAAGCTGTTCGGTGTGCAGTGCACATCCTACCTTGCTAACCACAGGAAGTTTGCATTTGGATCAACGACAATATCGAATCCATTGGCTTCTGCTGATTGTTTAATGATGTTTCCTCCGCTGTCAATAGCTGTAATCCCATTACCTGCAACGTTTTCACATACGACAAAGAAATGACCATCATCTAATACTGAAATGGCCCTGTTACCGCCTATGTTCTGACAAACGTTCAGACCGGCAATCTGATTTATAACTTCACCCTTAATATTAAAAATCAAAACTGCATCGTTGAATGGAGGCACTTTGTAGTCAGCATCGCAGTTATCGAGCAATAAGATACGAGGCAATTGTGTCGTGGGGTCAGAAAGCTCTGTTGTAGCTGCTAAAGTCTCGTAACTAAACAATCCGCCCCGGAGCGTATATTATATCTACAGAATTGAATTAACAAGGAAGGAAAGCCGATAAGTTCTTTTGTTATTTGATTTTAACCTGCTAACGAACCAAAGTTGAATGCTATTTGAGCCGATAATGATGGTAGAGATATAATTGTTGAACATTAACTCATAATTGTACATAATCGGCAGCGAATTTCAGTAGAAAGGCAAGATAGATACGATGAGAATGAAAAAGCTCCGGATTTTGGTTGCTATTCTCGCGGTCACTTGTAATATTTGGGCCGTCCTGTTCCGGACTAATTTGATGCCGAAGCCGAAGCGAGAGCTTTAATCGATTTATGATGGAATTCCCGCTACCTTAAAACTCAGCACCATGCATATAAAACATATATCGCCGGTATATTAGGTAGAAAATGCTTGTTTTTCGGGGATTGATGTGGATAATCAAAATTATATAAACAAAGGTTTTTAAGGAGATTGTTGCATAGCAGATTCGAGCGAGATTATCCTGTTAGTAATCAAATTCAGGGTCGCCGGGAACCTAAGGTTTCTTTCACATGCTGAGACGCTCAACTTTTTTCAGCGGGCCTGTGTTCGGGCGGGTATCGGCGTCCAATACAGTCAGGGTTTTAATCCTCGTCCGAAGATGTCTTTGCCGCTGCCGAGGCCGGTAGGGGTCGAGTCGGACGATGAGTTGCTGTGTCTTCGGGTGGCTGTCGATCCGGATGAGCTGCGAGTCACAAGTCACGAGTCAAGAATCAAGGATGGGCTTTCCAGGCAACTGCCTGAAGGCTGTGAGCTGCTTTCGGTAAGTGTTGCCCGGGCGGGTAGATCGTTTCAGCCTTCTACAGCTACGTACGTGCTGGCAGTTAAGGCCGAATATCTCAACGATAAGTTAAAGTCGACTATTGAGCGTTTACTGGCGAGTAAGAATCTCAATATCCAGCGACGGATGGGAGCAGAACACTCGAAAATAAAAAACCTTGATGTCAGAGTTTTTTTGAAATCGATTAAATTGGAAGACCGAAGTATAATCGTTGAGTGCAATATCAGCTCCACCGGCTCGATACGCGTTGATGAGATTTTGAGGCTGCTGGAGCTTGATGAAGACAAGCTCGCATCGCCTGTTAGGCGGACGAGTGTACAATGGCAAGTTAATGAATCGTAGTTGATTAATTGTGAATCAAGCCATGATATGCTAACTACGAAGTATAAGGAAAAAAATGTCAAGAGAAATGCTCATAAATGTGGCTGAAAGAGAAGAGTGCCGGGTGGCGGTAGTCGAGGGAGGCTGCCTTGAGGAACTTTATGTCGAAAGAGCGAGTCTGAGCAGCCACGTCGGCA
>CAZHBL010000702.1:0-2954 GCA_964530105.1 uncultured Pirellulales bacterium
CGGGGTAGTTAATTGTTTACAAAGAAAAATTATCCTGAATTTTTTAAGTCCATATGATCTTCTGTGAGAAGCCTTATTTGTGTGCAAGTGAAGAACTCCGCTGTGCCGGGAAGGCAGCTACTCACCGCTCCAAGATAATCATCTGTTGGCCTTCGGCCCGGGGCAAACACCTTGAGCAGCCAGATATTCCCGTGCGGAACCTGCTCCAGGAAATATACCTCCGCCTGCCCTTTGACAATGCATAAAGCACGGTCGGCAAATACACCGTGATGGACCGGCCTCAGGTCCTGGCCGCAGATGCGAACAGCCTGACCGGACGTCAGCCAATCGTTCACGATATCCTTATTTGTAGTCACATCAATTGTCATGATTTTGGTCTCCTGAAGATACTTTTGCTTTCAGCTTTCTTCTTTGCCCATGGATCAGCAGGAAGATCGACGATCTGCGGTATAATACTTGGTCTCTCTGGAATTTGTGGCGTCTTGGGGGGCATCTCGTGCAGAGCGGGCGCCGGCCAGAGCGGTGCCGCCGGTCTGCACCGGCTCAAAATTCCTGAAATACGTGCGACGGACGGTTCCGGCATATCAGAGAGGCTCACCGGTGCGGCCGCCACACCGGCGGTCTTGAAGAATCCATTCCACTCATCGGGCGAAGGGCAGTCTTTGCAGTTCCCACTGCTTATTGCCCTTTGCAGAAGCTGTGCTGCCGGGGGATATTGTGCTTTAAGTTTGCCGATTATTGAGCTAATTCCCCGGCCGGAACGGCTCTTGAGTTCGTTCTGATCGAAAATGCCACCCTCTTCTGTTGCTTCTGTTCCTTTGGTCACCAATAGAAACTCCGTATTGAGGAGACTGAGGGCGTAGCGATCGGCGCCCCGGCACCACGTATTGCGCGCATCCAGGTTGCCGTTGTTCCACGCATAGGCAGCGGCATAACCTTTCGTGCCGCAGGTCGTGACCTTTGGCATAGGAAGGCTGGGATGATAAAAACTTCCGAAGTCAATCAGGCATACCTCCCAGGTCTGAGTGTCGATAAAGACATTGCCACACGACAAATCGCGGTGGCTGCTATGATTGTCTTCAAGCAGTCCGACCAATCTTGTCAGATTTCGACATAGAGCGAATCGCTGCATCGTATCGAGACTCCTAGTGCCATCGCGTACATCATCAGCGACGGCGTTCCAGTCAAGCCCGTTGAGTTTCGGCATCATGACAGTGTTGTCAAGCCATCGGTCAAGTTCTGCGCTGTAGTAGCAGCCCTTGGTCTTCGCCAAAGTGCCTTTCGACAGGATTTGTCTGTCTGTCCCACACATGAATCCAGGATCCTTGGGAAGCAATGAACCGACTCTGATAAGGTATGTACGGTCCGGGGTACGCCCGCGATGAAATTTCTTCAGAACCAGCCAATTACCCTTGTCATCTACGAGGAAGAAGGCCTCTGCCTGGCCTTTCTGTGACGAAAGGGGTTTACCCTTTAGCCGATTGTGCTCGATAGGCTTGACACGCCTCTGATTTACTTCTGCGTAGCGCCTGTCCTGAACCCATTTTCCTATCTCTTCTGCTGCCATAGATTTACCCTTAATTTTTGCGTTCTGGAAAGCCCGGGAACATCTGATTTACTGGGATATGCCCACACGAAACTGATATCATCGTCACCGCTCTTGGCGTTTACCTGACTGTGCAGCCGCTTGAGCACAGGCTGCCTTTCATCCTGATGTGAAAGTGCACTGGCATTGTCCCGTAACCACTCCCACAGGCACCTCGCATCGGAAAAGCCGCTATAGAATCCATCGCTGCACAGTACAAACTGCGTTCCCAGCGGGAAGCGGTCCTCATAGGATTCGACGTACCCCTTATAAAAATGATCAGGAAGCGCCATCGTGGTCGAACCTCGCTGAGTAATTTTGTTTTGTTCATCGCCGTCTCCTTCCATCGAAATCACCCTTATTGTGCTGGAATAGTCCAGGACACGATATCGCTGCCCTTTGCTCGTGAGCTGTGTGCCGTACAGGTACCTCGGTACGAGCAGACGGTCTGCCGGTATCAAGGACAGTCTGCGCAAGGCCGGCGAACGGTTTTCAATAGGGTGCGCACCACGGCCGTAAATCTCAATGGGGGTACACACGAGCCAGTTTTTAAGATGCTTGTACTTGATCTGCGTCCGCTGCGCTAAATTCTTGTTGTTGGAAAGAAGACCTTCTATTCGGACCAGAATCTGGTCCCCGGGGCCAAAACTCATCCCATCGAATAAGGAAGATTGAATCTGCTTGTCTTTGGCTGGCCTGTTATTATGAGGGCCATGAGTAAGGGACGAGCTTAAGAGTTCCCCTTCATCCGAGAAGGCAAAGAAGGCCGAGTCACCGCACTTTAAAATGTGGGCCGACACTGTTTTTTCACTGCACACTAATTTCGCAGCTACCATCGTGGTTTGAAAGCTGGTCGCCTTCTTTTCTTGCATGACTTTCCATAGTATATTCTGCATAGTCGGCGATGTTCCGTCGGGGAAGACCGTCTCGCTCTGCTGGTATTCCTTCCGCAAAGTCATTAACAGATTGCAGATTGTTCGGAGGTTATCTTCGTTTTTACCGTCATACATGATAGGCGCGAATAATGTAACCAATTCCGCGCCTCGGCCAGAGCATGGGGAAGATGTAACACCATCACAGACGCAGACGATCTGGCCGGGCCCGTACCACCGGGCCCGATCCTGATCTTTTTCGTCCTCGCCGAACATCATTGGTGAGACAATCGTCAAGGCGTCATACGTGTTTGTGGATGTCATCATATCGGATTTCACGTTCATTACCTCGCCATTCGAGAACCCATACTGCCCACAACCTGCAGGCTGTGCTTCAAGGTCTCTTTTGTACGGACGTCGAAGAACAACCGTGAGCCGGACCGAATCTTCGGAAAGATGTTGTCGGTTTTGAGATTATCCAAAATGCATTCAGGGGC
>CAZHBL010000703.1:0-2952 GCA_964530105.1 uncultured Pirellulales bacterium
TCAATCCTGGATTCGGTGAACTTGAGTTGAAGGTTATCGAACCGCAGACTACCAGCCCTGTGCTACAGAGGCGGAATAATGTCACGCCTCGTGCACAATATCAATGGCCGGAAAGTAACGTGGTAATCTCTTCGGCTGAGATGGTAACGGATGGGGAATATTCGAGATCGCCGAGCAATGTCGGGCAATTCAACGATGCGACTTCACGGTGGCTGTATGCAAAAGATGTCGGTATTTCAAACGGCCGGCCGGTCCTTCAGGAGCCGGCAAGTGTCGAAGACATACTTAGGACGTTGTCCGAGCATAACGGTCGTGAAATCAGCTCGCCGCGGGAACCGGCTTCCCGCCAGAGGGTAAATAACGAAGATACGCCGAGACCGTCCGTTGCACCGACCGGCCCGCAAGGGACAGGTGAACTATTGGATCAGAACGGGAATATCGAGTGGATTTTCCAGAATGGTAAATGGATTCCTGTTCAGGTTGGGACACCCAAACCGGAGGAAGCGGAAAAAGAGCCGGCCGGGCATATCGAGTGGATCTTCCAGAATGGTAAATGGGTTCCGGTTCAAGTCGGCACGCCGAAGCCGATAGAGCCGGTCATAAAAATAAAACCCGGGGAACAATTGGCGGCTCCGCCCGAGCAAGAGGCGCCGGTTCCCGGCGCCGAACTCGAAGGTGCCGGGACGCGGCTGATAAGGATTCCTGCCGACAAGCTGCTTGCCGGAGATCCTCGATATAATATCGTTATAAAGTCCGGTGATTCGATTTTTGTGCCTGTTGATATTGTTGGTGAATTCTGTATTATGGGTAACGTCAACCGTACGGGATATATTCCTATTACTGGTCGACCGATGACTTTAAAGCAGGCTATAGCCGCTGCGGGCGGCCTGGGGCCTCTGGCATGGCCGAAACGGTGTGAAGTAATCAGAAGAATCGGCAGGAAAAAAGAAGAGATAGTAATGGTGGATTTGGATAAAATCGCCAGCGGTGAACAGCCGGACTTCTTTATTAAGCCGCACGATTTAATCAACGTTGGAACACATGCTACTGCCAGATGGCGTGCGATTTTGCGAAATGCGTTCCGGGCCACTTACGGATTCGGCTTTGTTTATGATCGTAATTTCGCGGACAGAGATTTCGGTACCAGCAGGCCTATCCCGGATTGGTTTTAATATATACATAAAGCGAAAAGTATAGAGCCGGGGAATTATTCCACAGTTATATTTTTCAGTATGGTGAGCAATATCACCTCTTTTATTGCAGAGGGAGCCCATTTTATCGGGTTCCCATTTGTTTTATGTTGCAAAATGGCAAATCCGTGAAAAATGACGCAATGGGAACAGGGATACACCGAAGAACTGCGCCCCCTCCAAAGCATCAATGGCGTGAACTCGGGGTGCATAATTACATCAAAATATTGATAATAGCCGGATTGTTCTGCTTTCTTTTTCGTAATGAAATAGCAGGTATTGTAAACAGATGGCTTATAGACAGCAGTTGGTCGCACGGTTTTTTAATTCCGCTTTTTAGCTTATATTTCGTAAACCAGAAAAAGCAAGAGATTCTTAGCTGCGACAGGAATGACGAGTTTAAACCGAATTATCTCGGTCTGGTCTTTCTGATTTTCGGAATTCTGTTTTATCCTTTTAACATAGTCCATCTCCAATATGGGTACTTACGCTCCATCGATATGATAGCGGTACTTGGTGCGATTGTATTGTTTCTGGGTGGATGGAAACTGGTTAAACATACATGGTTGCCGGTTGCTTTTCTGATTTTTGCCGTACCGTTGCCGGAGAGATATTACAAGGAGCTGACAATACCGATGCGGCAATGGGCGGCCACGGTGGCAGGCGGCTTATTGGATATGGTTCCGGAATTGGAAGCTACGGCTCACGGTGTGGTGATAGATGTGTTTTACAAGGGTAAGTCGCTGGAACCTGCGCTTGATGTTGCCGAGGCCTGCAGCGGGATGCGGCTGTTGATGGCCTTTCTGGCTCTGGGAGTTGCCATGGCGTATCTGCACTACAGGCCCCTGTGGCAGCGAATTATCTTATTGGCCAGCACGGTTCCGATAGCGATATTATGCAATATAGTGCGGGTTACAGTTACCGGGTTTATTTATGTGCTGATACATCCGAAATATGCTCAGGGCATTTATCATGATATGCTTGGATTGGCGATGCTGCCACTGGCGTTCGGTCTTTATGGCGCTCTTGCGTGGTTTATGTCGAGCCTGCTTATAGATGAATCTGATATGGTCGCCGAAGATATTGTGGTTCGTAAAAAAGATACTCAATGATGGATACGAAAGATTACAAACGGGTTTACTTGCAGCCGGCTTTTTTGATATGCGTGTTGGTCCTGGCCTCGGCGGGGGCCGGTATGTCGGTTACGATGAAAAAGCTGGGAATAGTATTCAAGAAGGAACCCCTGCCGCTCAAGAAGTCTTTGGAAGGTTTGGATGAAAGGGATTTGACGCCTTATAAGATCGTTTCAAAGCAGAAAATCCAGAACGTCGATACACTCAAAGCGTTGGGTACGGACGATTATATTCAATGGATTCTGGAAGATACCGAACAAGCTCCCGATAGCCCAATGAAAGAATGCTTGTTATTTATTACTTATTATGAGCTTCCGGACAGGGTGCCGCACGTGCCGGAAGAATGCTGGACCGGCGGTGGCTATCAAAAACTCGGATCGGAGGCTGTGACGTTTGAAATTAACAACGGTGAGGGTTTCGATACGAATGTTCCGGCAAAGTACCTTGTTTTTGGCCCGAAAAAGACCGGCCTTTGGCAGGCCGGCGAAAGAATACCTAATTTGTACTTTTTTAAGGTTAACGGACAGTATGCAGGCAGCCGGGAAGAGGCTCGAATAGCATTGAATAAGAACCTTTTCGGCAAAAATTCGTATTTTTGCAAGGTGGAGCTGGTTTTTAACAGAAGTTCT
>CAZHBL010000704.1:0-2951 GCA_964530105.1 uncultured Pirellulales bacterium
GGCGGCCACCTGTTGATATGGGCCGACGGCGATAATTACGACCCCGGGCTGCATGCCAATTTCAAGCTCGATGCAAAAGGAGAAGAAATCGGCCTGTTCAAAAGCGATGGCATCACTTTGATCGACAGCGTCATCTTCGGCGAGCAGACCAGTGACATTTCCTACGGCCGCTATCCTGACGGCACTGACAACTGGCGTTTCTTCGGCTCACCGAGCCCGGCGGCAGAAAATATCGGCGTCTACGAGGGATTCGTCGCCAAGGTACAATTCAGCCGGAAAGGTGGTCTTTACAATGCACCTTTCTTTGTTACGCTCGCCACCGACACTGAAGATACCACCATCTACTATACGCTCGACGGATCAGAGCCGTACGAGCTCGGCTCACGGTCTCGCAATGGAACGGTCTATAGGGGCCCAATCACAGTTAGCCGAACCACGTATCTGAAAGCGACCGCAATCAAAACAGGCTGGAAACCCTCCGATACCGTAATGCAGGCGTATATATTCTTCGAGCCGAGCGTAAGCAATTTCAGTTCCAACCTGCCGATCGCCGTCGTCGATACTATGGGTAAGGGTATCAGCCAATCGGCTCAGACATTGTCGCTTGCTAACTTTATCGATACCGCGACCGACGGCCGGGCCAGGTTGACCGATCCGCCGGACTTTATCGGCAGAGCGGGGATCAACATTCGCGGACAAAGCTCAGCGGGTTTTGCCAAAAAGCAATACCACTTCGAAACATGGGACGAATACGACCAGGATAAGGATGTGTCTATCCTTGGTTTTCCCGCTGATTCCGACTGGGTTTTACAGGGCCCTTACTCTGACAAATCGCTTATGCGGAACTTCCTGACTTATAAGTGGAGCAACGATCTCGGTCGATATGCTGTTCGTACGAGGTTCATCGAAGTATTTCTTAACACCGACGGCAGGGGAATTTCGATGAGTGATTATATAGGCGTTTACGTCTTCATGGAGAAAATCAAACGTGGTACCGACCGTGTAGACGTCGCAGCACTTGAGCCATCTGACAACACCGAGTCACAAATAAGCGGAGGATACATCTTCAAGAAAGACAAGTCCAGTCCCGGTGAGACAGTATTCTACACCAGCAGGGGTTTAGAAGTGCGCGTAGTTGAGCCTAAGCTGGTGGATATAACCCCAGAGCAGGTGGATTGGATCCGCAATTATCTTAATCAGTTCGAGGCAGTCCTGTATGGCTCGAACTTCTGGGATCCGGTGAACGGCTACGTAAAATATATAGACGTCGGATCCTTCATTGATGTCCACATCCTCGTCGAACTCACGAAGAACATCGACGGTTTTCGCCTCAGCACGTATATGTTCAAGGACCGGAACGGCAAGATTAACATGGGCCCCGTCTGGGATTACAATCTATCGCTCGGCAACGCCGATTATCTTCAGGGATGGATCCCAACAGGCTGGTATTATTCCCAGCTCGGCGACGGTGATTATCCATGGTGGCGTCGTTTGTTCGAGGACCCGACTTTTCGCTTGCGATACGCCGACCGATGGTTCGAGCTGCGAGAGAACCTCTTAGCTACCAGCCAGCTTCTTCAAGACATTGATGATACCGCGGCACTGCTGGATGAATCACAGATCCGGAACTTCGACCGCTGGCACATTCTGGGCAGTTACGTTTGGCCTAATTGGTATATCTCAGGCACATATGACGAAGAAATCAACTGGATGAAAAACTGGCTCGAACAGCGTCTCGACTGGATGGACAGCCAAATCGGCTATGAATTGGCCGCAGCTCCGCCAGGGTTCATTCCGAAGGAAGGCCAGTTCGACCAATCGTTCGAACTGACGATGACGGCTCCGTATGGCCAGATCTATTACTCACTGGACGGCACGGATCCCTCCGGGTTGATGCCATCAAAGGGAATCAAAGGAATGCTCGTTCCGGAGAACGCTGAAAAACGTGTGTATGCCCCCATCCGCCAGATCGCCTACAACTGGAATCAACCATCTGGCTTCAACGATACAAACTGGTCGAAATACTCCGGCACTCCCGGCGGTGTCGGGTACGAAAGAGAATCAGGCTACGACCACTTCATCGGTCTGGACATGGATTCTCAGATGTATAACAGGAACGCCTCGTGCTTTATTCGCATTCCATTCAGCCTGAACGACAATCCAAATGAGTTCGAAACTCTGACTTTGAACATTCGCTACGACGACGGCTTTGTCGCATATCTTAACGGCACCGAGGTGGCGCGACGCAACGCTGGCGAGACCCTTACCTGGAGTTCCACCGCCGTTTCCGAGCACCCGGATTCCGAGGCTGTCCAGTTCGAGAGCATCGATATTTCCGCTTCACTTAATCTGCTCGAAGCCGGCAGCAATTTGCTGGCCATCCAGGGCTTGAATATTTCCAGTACGGACACGGACTTCCTTATCTCTGTCGAGATGAACGCGCGTTCGGAAGGTTCCGATGATGTGGACTTGCCCGGCGTCAATCAATATACGGCACCCGTCACATTAGCCAGGAGCGCACACGTAAAAGCACGAATATTAAACGGCGGCATTTGGAGCGCGATAAACGAAGCAGTCTTCGCTGTCGGCAGAGTCGCACAGAATCTGCGAATCACCGAAATGATGTATAATCCGAGAGCCCTGAACCAAGAGTTCATCGAACTGAAGAACATGGGAGCAGATACAATCAATTTGAATCTGGTAAGCTTCACAAACGGCATAGATTTTACCTTCCCGAGCATCGACCTTGCACCCGGCGAATATATAGTAGTTGTCCAGGATCGCGATGCCTTCGAAGCTACATACGGTTCAAACGTCAATATTGCCGGTCAATATTCCGGCAGGCTGAACGATGCCGGCGAACGAATC
The DNA here is from genome assembly GCA_964530105.1 of uncultured Pirellulales bacterium. GTDB lineage: Bacteria > Planctomycetota > Phycisphaerae > Sedimentisphaerales > Anaerobacaceae > JAFGPJ01. The sequence goes on from CAZHBL010000704.1 coordinate 2,869, forward strand.
ACGCTGGCCGATGCAATCGGCCGGACGATTCTGGACTTTAGCTATGAAGACGGCTGGCATTCTATTACCGACGGCGAAGGTTT